>JABFXM010000165.1 GCA_013361745.1 Gemmatimonadaceae bacterium
CTCGTCGAGCCTACCCGGCGTCAGCGAGACGGTGGCGTTGAGGATCCGCCGCTCGCGCTGTACCGCCGGCGCGAGCGCGATCTCGCCGCGCGCCTTCGTCCGCCCGAAGTCGAAGGCGTACATCCGCATGTTCGGCCCGCGCGCGCCGAGCGTCACGAGCACCCCGCTCGGCATCTCGAGGTGCTCCATGAAATACCGGCCGACCAGATCGTGCGCGTTGCCGAGTCCCGCGCTCGCGCGCGCGTTCGACGCGAGCAGCAGTCGCGCGTTCTGGATCGTCGAGCAGGCGAGCACGTAGCGCTTCGCGCGCACGCGGTGCTCCTTCCCCTCGAAGGTGCGGACGAGCAGCGCCTCCACCGTGGTCGCGCTCTCGTTCGCTTCGATCTCGACGACGTTGGCGTGCGTGAAGAGATGGACGTTCGGCGCGCCGACGATCGCGGCGCGATAGAGCGTGCCGAGCCGCGCGGGCGGGCTGAACTGCCAGATCTTCGTCCACGCGACCTTCGGGTCGAGCGGAAACGGGACGAGCGAGGGATCGCGGCGCTGCCACTGCGCCGCCTCCCACTCGTAGGGTCCGAGCTCGAGCACCTCGTGCGCGCGCGGATAGTAGGCGTCGAGATCGGCACGGGTGATCGGCCAGCCGCTGTGCGGCACCCAGTCGCGCTGCTCGAAGTCCATCGCGTCGAAGGTCGAGCAGAACCCGGCCCAGTGCCCCGTCGTGCCGCCGAAGTAGTGCAGCCGCGCCGCGTCGAGCGGAAAGTACGGCAGGCCGACGCTGTCGCCGCGATAGAGCTCCTGCATCCGCGGCTCGAACTCGAACCCGCCGCCCTCGAGCAGGATGACGTGCTCCTTCGTGCCGATCCACTCGCGCGCCATGCTGATCCCCGCCGCCCCGGCGCCGACGATGCAGAGATCTCCCTCGATGACGCTTCCGTTCTCCAGCGTGCGGGCGTCGGTGTGCATTCGCGCGTCAGGCGGTGCGCAGCGAGTAGAGCGCGCACTGGCGCGCCTCCGTCACTGCGAGCACCCACCCGTCGACGACGACGGTGCGCCCATGCGCGAAGTCGTCGCGCACCAGCTCGGGCGCGGATGGAGCCGCCGCTCCGAGGAGGCGCGACGCGAGCGGTCGCGAGTCGAGGATCGCGGCGCGCAGCGCGTGAACGCTGCGCTCGTCGCGCCGCGCCGCGCGGTACTTCTCGCCGATCGCGCGCACCCGCGCGGGGCCGAGCTCGTCGAGCAGCGCGGGACGAGCGAGCGCGTCGTCGGCGTAGCTCGCGCCCGGCGCGCAGCCAACGCCTGCGACACCCGCGGCGACCAGCCCCGTCGCGAGAAGGAACTGCCGGCGATTCACGTGCATCAAGTCTCCCGACCGAGAACGAAAGCGCCACGCTACAGCGCGCTCTCCTCCGCGGCAAGCCGCTCGGCGGCTACCGCGCCGCCGACGTGACCGCGCCGAGCCCCGCGACCGCCGCCGCCGCGAAGAGGCTCGCGCGGATCCCCTCCACCAGCCCCTCGGCGGGCACCGCCGAATGGGCGGCGATCGTCGTGAACACCGCGCCCGCGAAGCCGACGCCGAGCACCATCCCGACGTTGCGCGCCGTCGCCAGCACCCCGGACGCGATCCCCTGCCGGTGGCGCGGCGCCGCGCCCATCAGCGCGCTGTTGTTCGGGGAGACGAAGGTGCCGATCCCGAGCCCGACGACCGCGAGCGCGCCGGCGATCTGGGTCAGCGTGCCATGGCGCACGAGCACCGCGAGCCAGGCGAGGCCGGCGCCGAGCAGGATCATCCCCGTCGTCGCGAGGCCACGCGAGCCGACGCGATCGGAGAAGGCGCCGCTGACCGGCGCCACGATCGCCATCACGATCGGCTGCGCGGTGAGCACGAGCCCCGCGCGCTGCACGCTCAGCCCGCGCCCCTGGATCAGGAGGAACGGCAGGACGAAGAGCACCGCGTAGACGCAGACGTAGTTGAGCAGCGCGCTCACCGTCGCCGCGCTGAAGACGCGCGTGCGGAAGAGCGTGAGGTCGAGCATCGGATGCGCGCGGTGCGTCTCCAACCGGATGAAGAGCACGAGCAGGAGCACCGCCGCGGCGATCAGCGCGATGATCGCCGGCGAGGTCCATCCCCACGCGTGTCCCTGGTCGAGCGCGAGCAGCAGCGCGACCAGCCCGGCGGTGAAGGTGACGGCCCCCGCGAAGTCGAAGCGCTCCTCCTGCCGCTCCACCCGGTCCTGCGCGATCGACCGCAGCGCGAGCGCGATCGCGACGAGCCCAACCGGCACGTTGATGTAGAACACCGAGCGCCAGCCGAACGTCCCGGCGAGCCACCCGCCGAGCGAAGGCCCCGCGGTGAGCCCCAGATAGGTGAAGGTCCCCTGCGCGCCCAACGCGCGACCGCGCTGGCTCGCCGGGAAGGTGCGCGTGAGGATCGCCGGAGCCGTCGCGTAGAGCATCGCCGCCCCCGTCGCCTGCAGCGCGCGCAGCGCGATCAGCACCGGCGCCGAGCCGGCGAGCCCGCAGAGCGCCGAGCCGATCACGAAGATCACGAACCCAGCGAGATACAGGTGCCGATGCCCGAACATGTCCCCCGCGCGCCCGACGCTGAGCAGCAGCCCGGAGATCACGAGGAGGTAGATCGTCGTCACCCACTCGATTCCCGCCACGCTCGTGTGCAGCTCGCGGCTGAGTACCGGGAGCAGGGTGTTGACGACGCTCCCGTCGAGCGCCGACATGAAGGTGCCGATGCCGATGGTGACGAGCACCCAGAGGCGCGTCCGGCGTGCGCGCGCCTCGTCCGCGTGCGGAGAGTCGACGTTCATCGTATGGCGTGGATCGCCTGCGCCCGTTCCTTCAGGCTCGCGGGATCGAGCCGCTCGAGCGGGAGCGCGAGCAGCGCGTCCACCCGCGTCGCGAGCGCGTCGTACGTCTCGCGAACGGCGCGACGCGCGGCCGCCGGCTCGCGCTCCTCCGCAGGATCAGGGAGGCCCCAGTGCACCTGTGCGCCCGCGCCAGGAAAGACGGGACACGCGTCCCTCGCGTTGTCGCAGACCGTTATGACGAGATCGAAGCGCTCCGCCGCGACGTCGTCGATCCCCTTCGGCGTGCGTCCCTCCCACGCGATGCCATGCTCGGCGAGCGCTTCGACCGCATACGGGTTCACCCGCGGCGCCGGGTGCGATCCCGCGCTCGCCGCCTCGACGCGCCCCGCCCCGCGCGTCGCGAGCAGCGCCTCCGCGATCTGGCTCCGCGCCGAGTTGCCGGTGCAGAGGACGAGCACGCGGAAACGCCGTCGTGCGTCGGTCACGCGTGCGAGGACCGTCGGCACATCACCGTCGCCGACGCCGGACATGCGCCGCGAAACTCGCCAGTCTCGCGGATGTCCGCCGGAACGTCGTCGCGCCCGACCTTCCGGAAGCCGAAGCTCGGGAAGTAGCGCTCGGCGGTCGTCGTGAGCAGGTACAGCGCATGAATGCGCCGCGCCTCCGCCTCCGCGATCACCCGCTCGACGAGCGCGCGTCCCACGCCGCGCGAGCGCCACCCGTCGGCGACGGCGACCGAACGGAGCAGCGCGTTGTCGCAGCAGGCCTCCAGCCCCGCCACCCCGACGATCTCGTCGTTCGCTTCCGCGACGACGAAGCTCGCGAGCGCCTCGGGCACGCCGTCGAGCGGAAGGTGGCTCGCGGTGAGCAGCCGCTCGATCGCCGCGAGATCGGTGATCGCGGCGGGGCGCAGGCGCGCGCCCACCGCCGAGGAAAGCTTCGTGCTCATCGTCGTCATCACGTCACCTTCGATCGGGACTGGAATGCGGAAATATCGCTCACGCGTCGCTCAGCTGCAGCAGCCGTCGTCGCAGCCGCAGGCGCGCGACGAGCTCTTCGCGGCACCGAGCGTCGCGAGCGGGCGCAGCGGCTTCGCGCTTCGCGCGACGGGTGCGCCCGGTTTCGTCGCGCGCACGAAGCCGCTCATGAACTTCCCTTCGACCTCGTCGGCGAGGGAGAGGTCGAGACCTGTCCCCTCCAGTAGCGCGACCGCGTCATCGCGCGTGTAGACGCGCGTCGGCTCGATGCTCGGGCTCTCGAAGCCGACCTCCTTCAGCAGCGCGATGAACTCCCGCTCCTCGAGCGCGCCGGCGACGCACCCCGTCCAGAGTGCCATGTTCTCCTTCACCACGGCGGGGAGCCCCTCGCGCACGATGATGTCGCTCACCGCGAAGCGGCCGCGCGGCCTGAGGACGCGGAAGGCTTCCTTCAACACCTGGCGCTTGTCGCCGGAGAGATTGATGACGCAGTTCGAGATGATGACGTCCACCGTGTTCGACGGGAGCGGGATGGACTCGATGTGTCCCTTGAGGAACTCGACGTTCGTCGCGCCGGCTTTCGCCTTGTTCTCCATCGCGAGCGCGAGCATCTCGTCGGTCATGTCGAGACCGTAGGCCTTTCCGGTCGCCCCGACGCGCCGCGCGGAGAGGAGGACGTCGATGCCGCCGCCGGAGCCGAGGTCGAGAACGGTCTCGCCCTCGTGGAGCTCGGCGAGCGCGGTAGGGTTGCCGCAGCCTAACGACGCGAGCAGCGCCTCCGTGGGGAGGCCCGCCGTCTCGCCGGCGTCGTAGAGGTCGGCGGTGATCGGGTCCCACGTCTCGTTGGTCGGGCCGCAGCAGCCGCTCGATCCCTCGGCCGGCGCGCAGCACGCGCCGGGGAGCGCGCCGTCGGCGACGCGCTGCGCGGTGGCGCCGTAGCGAGCCTGCACCGTCGCGCGAATCTCCTCGAGAGTGGCCGGCACCTTCGCCGGACCCTGGTTCGTCTCTGCGCTCATGGTTTCCTCTATCAAGAAAAATTGATGAATTGGAGACACGAACAGTCGCTCATCGGCAGCACGATCCGGCGCGGAGCACGGGAAGCGCGCCCTTCTTCGGCTGCATCGCGACGGCGAGGTCGTGCACCTCGGCGAGCGCGCCGGGGACGATGCTGTAGTACGCCCAGCGTCCCTCACGCCTGTCCTCGACGAGCCCCGCCTCCTTCAGCACGCGCAGGTGAAAGGAGAGCCGCGATTGCGCCGCGTCGAGCCCCGCCTGCAGATCGCAGACACACTGCTCGCCCCCGCGCAGCATCTCGATGATCGAGAGCCGCGTGCTGTCCGAGAGCGCGTGAAAGAGCATCACGGCGCGGTCGAGGTCGCGGGCGTGGCGGGTGGCGGTGGTCACGAGGTGAAATATATCAACAAAAGTTGTTACGTCAATATACCCCGGACCGTCGGCGGAACGACGATCGCGCGAAAGGCGCGGATGACACGAATGACCGGTGCAGCAACCTTCGTCCTCATCCGTGTCGATCCGTGTAGATCCGTGAGATTGTCGTTCCCTCGTTGATGCCATATCAACGGCTGAACGACAATGACACGGATTTCACGGATCGACACGGATACGACGCGGCTGTATCCGTGTCGATCCGTCTCAGCCGTGAAGATTGTGGTTCCCGTGGTCGACGGCGACGGACCGATCGGCCGGCCGGAGGACGCGGATCGACATCACTGACGTTCGAGCCCTGCACATCGCCTAACGCTCGCGGCCGGATCTTTCTTAACGCCATATGAATGAAGGGACCTTAATGCCGATCGGGACTCTTGCGCGGTCGGGCGGCACAAACTAATGTCGCCGCCCCGACACACGGCTCCTCCGAGCCGGCATCGGTCGCTGCGACGACGCGGCATCCCTACTGTGCCCGGCCACCGTGGCCGGACGCGACCATCGTCAGTGGAGACCACCGAGATGATGCAGAACCGCACGCGCACGTTCCTGAGCTTCGCCGTCCTGGCCGCCGTGGCCGCCTGCTCGCCGGACAACTCGCTCTCGCCGAGCGGCGCCGCGGCGCCTAACGCTTCCGTCTCGAGCACCGGGCAGGCGATGCAGTTCCTGCACGCACGGGTCTGCCCGGGCGCGGTCGTCGGCACGGCGCGCTGCCACTCGTGGGTCCGCGTCGACGCGAAGGGTGCCCCGATGGCGACGACGACTCCGAGCGGCTACGGCCCGGCGGACCTGACGTCGGCGTACTCCATCGCGGCGAACTCCGGCGCCGGCCAGACGATCGCGATCGTCGACGCCTACGACGATCCGAACGCGGAGAACGACGTGAACGTCTATCGCAGCCAGTACGGGCTGCCCGCGTGCACGACGGCGAACGGCTGCTTCAAGAAGATCAACCAGAGCGGCGGCACGAGCTATCCCAAGGCCAACGGCAGCTGGGCGCAGGAGATCTCGCTCGATCTGGACATGGCGAGCGCGATCTGTCCGAACTGCCACATCCTCCTCGTCGAGGCGAGCTCGAACTCCTTCGCCAACCTCTCGGCCGCGGTCGACCAGGCGGCGAAGACCCCCGGCGTCGTCGCGATCTCCAACTCCTACGGCGGCAGCGAGTACTCGAGCGAGACGACCGACGAGGCCCACTACAACCACCCCGGCATCGCCGTCACGGTCAGCTCGGGTGACAACGGCTACGGCGTCGAGTTCCCGGCGGCGTCGCAGTACGTGACCGCGGTCGGCGGCACGCACCTCACCCGCTCGGGCACCGGCTGGGCCGAGACGGCGTGGAGCGGCGCGGGCAGCGGCTGCAGCGCCTACATCACGAAGCCGAGCTGGCAGACGGACGCGGGCTGCGCGCGCCGCACGGTCGCCGACGTCTCCGCGGTCGCCGATCCGAACACGGGCGTCGCGGTCTACGACTCGTACGCCTACCGCGGCTCGTCGGGCTGGATGGTCTTCGGCGGCACCAGCGTCGCCGCGCCGATCATCGCCAGCGTCTACGCGGTCGCGAACAACACCAGCGCGATCACCTACGGCTCGTACCCGTACTCGCACACCGCGTCGCTCCACGACGTGACGTCGGGCAGCAACGGCACCTGCGGCGGCTCGTACCTCTGCACCGCGATCACCGGCTACGACGGGCCGACCGGCCTCGGCACGCCTAACGGCACCGGCGCCTTCTAGGAGCGGCTGGAGGCTGAAGGCTCGAGGCTGGAGGAAAGAGGCGACGGCGCCCCCGCATTGCGGAGACGCCGTCGCTTTCTGCTTCCAGCCTCCAGCCTTCAGCCCCTAATACCGCAGCCCGAACCCCGACCGGTACAGCGGGCGCGCGCTGTCGTGCGGGAGGTCGGCGCGCTGCGACTCGACGGCCTTCATCGACGACGGAAGGTCGAAGGGCAGCTTCCCCTGCGGCTTCGCGCGACCCGCGATAACGTCGAGCAGCGCGTCGTCGCTCACGCCGAAGTTCGCGATCACGGCGCGGGCACGCGTCGTCAGCGGCGTCACGATCGCCGGACGGTCGAGGTAGACCGTCACGATCGTCGGTACCACGGCGCTGATCCGCTTGAACGCCTCGTAATCGGGATCCCTGTCGCGGAAGGCGAGGTTTCCCTCGTGCTGCATCGCGCCGAACACGTACTGCGGATGCAGGCGCTCGAAGGGCGCCGTCAGGCGCACGATCGCGACGTCGGCGGCCTTCGGATCGCTCGCCACGGTCCATCCCGCGCGCGCGACGGCGGCGGTGTCGAGCCCGTAAACGTAGACGCGAGTCGTCTTCCGCGCGCGCGTCGCGCCTAACGGCAGGATCCGCCCCCGGTTCTGGAGCAGCACCAGCGAGCGGCGCTGCGCGTCGAGCCCTGCCGCGCGGAGCTCGGGCGTCCCCACCAGGGAGTATGCCGCGGCCGCGTCCACGTACGGATTCTCGAACAGCCCGAGCGCGAACTTCTGCTCGAGGATGCGCTGCACCGAGCTGTCGAGGCGGGCTTCCGTGAGCTCGCCCGCGCGCACCGCGTCGATGAGCATGTCGGCGCGCTCCGTACCGCCGAACTGATCGACGCCGGCCTGCACCGCCTTCACGAAGCGGGCGCGCATCGGGAGATTCTCCACGCCCCACGGCATCCCGATGTCGGCGAAGGAGGGGCGCGTCCCCGCCGGCGCGCCCTCGCGGCACTTCACGTTGCAGTCGTTCGTGATCGCCCAGTCGGTGAGCACGATGCCGCGGAAGCCGTACCGGCCGCGAAGGATGTCGGTGAGCAGCTGACGGTTGAAGCCCGCGCCCACCTGCTCGATCGGCTTGCCCTGCCAGGTCGCGCCCTCGAGGATCGCGTATGTCGGCATCACCCCGGCGACGTGCGCGGCGAAGGCGCCGAGGAAGGGACGGATGTGGTAGTCGAGGCTCGAGCCCGTGAGCGTCGCGACGCGGCCGTAGTAGTTGTGGCTGTCGAAGCCCTCCTTCACCGCGCCGTATCCCACCCAGTGCTTCACGATCGCCGCGACGCCGACGCTGTCGACGCCGCCGGCGCCGTGCTGTAAGCCCTCGACGTACGCCTTCACCAGGCGCGCGGCGAGCGCGGCGTCCTCGCCGAAGGTGCCGGGGATGCGGCTCCAGCGCGGCTCGGTCGCGAGGTCCGCCTGCGGCGAGAGCGCCATCTGGATCCCGACCGCGCGGTACTCCCGCCGCGCGACGTCGCCGAACTTCCGCACGAGCGCGCTGTCGCCGATCGCCGCCAGGCCTAACGCTTCCGGCCACTGCGAGAAGCGCCCCGGCCGCACGCTCGCCCCCGCGACGTATTGGAAGTGGTTGCGCGGGTCGGTGCTGATGGTGAGCGGGATCCCGAGCCGCGTCGCCTCGGCGATCGCCTGCAGGGTGTCGTTCTGCAGGGCGAGCGAGTCGGGAGCGCCGGCGAGGCGGGTGATCATGCTCGTCACCTTCGTGCTGTCGATGAGCGCGCGATTGGCCGCGACGTCGTAGCCGCCGCCCATCCCGGCTCCGCCGGTCCCGCCCCCGGTGCGCGCGGTGCCGTGCATCATCGTCCCCGCCTTCTCCTCGAGCGTCATCCGCGCGACGAGATCGCGCGCGCGGGCATCGGGGGAGAGGCGCCAGTCCTCGTACGGGTCGAGCTGGCCGTTGCGATCGAGATCGCGGAAGCGCAGCCCGTCGCGCTCGATGATCGCGACCCCATGCGAGCCGAGGGTCGGCTGCGCGACGGGCGCCTGCGCGACGGCGAGCGCGGGAAGTGTGGCGACCGCCAGGGCCGCGATCATCGGACGAAGGGTCATCATCGGTTCCTCGGTTCCAGCGAGTGCCTCATCGCGCTGCTTCCCCACGCCCGGCGGCGAGGGGCACGGTGAGGGTGAAGGTGCTTCCCCTGCCGGGCGTGCTGCTCGCCGTGAGCTCACCACCCATCCCGCGCGCGAGATCGCGACTGATCGCCAGTCCGAGCCCGACGCCCTCGTGCGGACGCGTCAGCCCCTGGTCCACCTGCACGAAGGGATCGAACACGCTCGCGAGCTTGTCGGCGGCGATCCCGACACCGGTGTCGCTGACGGCGATCGCGACCACTCCGTCGCTCGCGGCACAGGAGAGACGCACTTCCCCGCCAGGCTCGGTGAACTTCACGGCGTTCGAGAGGAGGTTGAGCACGATCTGCTGCAGCTTCTCGCGATCGCCGCGCACGTGGAGACCGTCGGCGGCGGGTGTGTGACGGAAGGTGAGGCCGCGCGCCCGCATCTGCGGCACGACGAGCGCTTCGCAGGTGCCGAGGACCTCGCCGAGCGGCACGTCGCCGACGACGTAGCTCACCGCGCCCGCTTCGATGCGCGCGTAGTTCAGCACGCCGTTGATGAGCCCGAGCAGGTGGCGCTGGCTCTGCTGGATCCGCGCGAGGTCGGCGCGCTGCTCGGGGGTCACGGTACCACGGATCCCGAGCTCGAGCAGCTCGGCGTAGCCGCCGATCGCGTTCAGCGGCGTGCGCAGCTCGTGGCTCATCACGGCGAGGAACTCGCTCTTTCCGCGGTTCGCGGACTCGGCCTCGCGACGCGCCTGTTCGGCCTCCGCGCGCGCGCGCTCGCTCTCGCCGAGCAGCCGCTCGACCTCGCGGCGGGCGACCACCTGCTCCGTGATGTCGGAGCCGTGGACGACGACGCCCGAGCGCGTTCCGTCCGCCTCGGTGAGCGGCTGGAATACCATGTCGAGGTAGCGAGGCTCGAGAGGCGCGCCGGGCGTGCGCTGGAGTTTCACCGGCGCCTCGCGGCCGACCCACGGCTCGCCTGTCTCGTAGACGCGAGTGAGGAGCTCCTCGAACCCCTGGCCGCGGATCTCCGGGATCGCTTCGAGCAGCGGCTTGCCGATGATCTCGCGGTGCCCGACGAGCTGGTAATAGGCCTCGTTCACGAAGTCATAGATGTGCCCGGGCCCGCGAAAGGCGACGATGAAGCTCGGCGCGCGGCGGAAGACTTCGGCGAGTCGCGCCCGCTCGACCTCGAGCGCGTGCACGAGCCGCTCGCGCTCCGCCTCGGCCGCCTTGCGCGCGCCGATGTCGCGGAAGTGCACCATCAGTCCTCCCGCCCACGGGTCGGTCCGGACGTCGAACCAGGTGCCTAACGGCGGGAAGTACGCCTCGGCCGACGTGACGCGGCCGGTCGCCATCGCCTCGCGGTAGGGCCCCTCGAAGGGCGAGCCGATGACGCCGGGAAACATCTCCCAGAGCGTGTGCCCGAGCAGCTTCGCGCGCGTCGTCTGGAGCAGCGGCTCGGCGGCGTCGTTGACGTAGATGAAGCGCCAGTCGCGGTCGAGCAGGTAGACTGCGTCGGCGATGCTCGCGAGGACGGCCTCGCTCCGGTCGCGCGCCGCGCCGGCCTCGGCGCGCGCCTCCTCGCTGTCGCGAAGCAGTCGCTCGACCGCGCGCCGCGCGCCCACCTCCGCCTCGTGCTCGAGCAGCTGCGTCGTCACGTCCTCGATCTGGTGCAGCACGTACCTGACTCCGCCGTCCGCGTCGAGCACGACCCGGTTGCAGGCCGACCAGTAGCGCACCGCCCACGACCCGTCCGGGCCCTGGACGTCGTAGCGCTGGATCGGGACCCGGTGGGTCGCGCGCGTCCGGAGCACCGTTTCGAGCGAGGCGCGAAGGTTCTCGACGCCGGTCGGCTCGGGGTTCGCCGGGTTCGCGTCGGGAAAGACCTCGAAGACCCCGCGCCCGAGGATCTCGGCGCGTCGCGTCAGCGTCGCGTCGAGATACCAGTCGCTCGCGGCGAGGATCGTGAACCGCGGCGCGTCCGGCGCGAGCACGAGCAGGTTCGCCGGCACGGCGTCGAAGAGTGCGTGAAAATCGGGCTGCGTCACATGCCAATGATCCCCCCGGGATGCAACGCGGTCAACCGCGCCAAGGTTCGCGCCGGCGGGCGTGCACACATCGCGGATGGGCCTTGCGAAAACCAGGGCGCGGTGTAATACTGAACCACATGGTTCACTATTCGACCTCGCTCGATTCCTCCTTCGCCGCGCTCGCCGATCCGGTCCGCCGCGACGTGCTCGTGCGACTCGCCCGCAGGGACGCGTCGATCAGCGACCTCGCCGGCGCCTTCGAGATGACCCTCACCGGGATGAAGAAGCACGTCCAGGTGCTCGAGGACGCGGGGCTCGTCACCACCGAGAAGGTGGGACGGGTGCGCTGGTGCCGGCTCGGCCCGCGCCGGCTCGAGAAGGAGAACGAGTGGATCGCGAAGTACCAGTCCATGCTCGAGGCCCGATACGATCGTCTCGGTGAGTTCCTCGAGCGCACCCGGGGGGAACACCCATGACCACCACCACCGCCCACATGTCGACGAACGCCGCAACGCTCAGCACCCCGTCCGACCGCGAGATCCGCGTCGAGCGCATCTTCAACGCGCCGCGCGAGCGCGTCTGGAAGGCGATGAACGATCCCGCCCTCATCGCGCAGTGGTGGGGACGCGGCAACAAGCTCGTCGTCGAGAAGCACGAGCCGGTGCGCGGGGGACACTGGCGCTACGTCGAGCACGCGAACGGCGAGCAGCACGGCTTCGAGGGTCGCTACGCCGAGGTGACCCCGCCGGAGCGCGTCGTCCGCACCTTCGAGTGGGACGGAATGCCGGGGCACGTCATCCTCGAGACGGCGACGCTCGAGGACCTGGGCGACGGTCGCACGAAGCTCGTGAGCGTCTCGCTGTTCATGACGACCGCCGACCGCGACGGGATGCTCCACTCCGGGATGGAAGGCGGGATGAACGAGAGCTATCGCGCGCTCGACAAGGTGCTGGCGTCGATGAAGTGACGCGCTTGCCGGAGCCGCGGCTTTTTCAACGGCAACAGCATGTAGGGAGACAACTGCGCTAACGAAGGAGTCAACTGCCTCAACCAGGGAGAACGGCATTGGAGGCTCGGCCGCAATGCCGTTCTCCTTTGGTGACGTCGTTGACTCCTTTGTTGATGCAGTGTTCTCCGTGGTTGATGCAGTTGTCTCCCAACATGCTTTTCACAAGAGCCACCCGTCGCCGAGCAATACAGCGGCCATCGCCCCGCCGCCGAGGAGCTCCCTCGCCACACGGAGCGATCCGATGCCCACCGACGAGCCGCCGTCGGCGTGATGCGCACGCCTCTGTAGGGATATCCCGTCCTGCGCTCCGGGCCTCGGGTGCTGCATATTCCGGCAGGCCCAACCCAGAGCATTTAATGTCATCGACCGCCGCCAAGCCAGCGTCCTCCACCCCCGGCAGCGACGCGCACCTCGCGAACCCGGACCACAATCCCTCGTTCACGAAGGGGATCTTCCTTGGTGAGCTGCGCGAGGATCTGGTCTTTCCCTTTCCGGCGCTGACCGACGCCGACCGCGAGTCGCTGCGCCTGGTGCTCGACTCCTTTCGGTCGTTCGCCGAGGAGACCATCGACACGAAGCAGATCGACCACGACGGAAAGTTTCCCGACGCGGTGCGCGCGGGGATGCACGAGCTGGGGATGATGGGGATGAACATCCCCGAGGAGTACGGCGGCTTCGGGGCGTCGGCGCAGGTGTTCAACCGCGTCTTCGGCGAGATCGGCGCCGCGGATCCGGCGCTCGCGGTGTACTTCGGCGCGCACCAGTCGATCGGCTGCAAGGGGATCACCCTCTTCGGCACCGAGGAGCAGAAGCGGAAGTGGCTCCCCGGCTGCGCGAGCGGTGAGATCATCGCCGCCTTCTGTCTCACCGAACCTGGATCGGGATCGGACGCGCAGGCGATGACCTCCGTCGCGACACCCAACGCCGACGGGTCCTACACGCTCGACGGCACCAAGATCTGGATCTCGAACGCGGGCTACGCGGGCGTCTTCACCGTCTTCGCGAAGGTGCCGGTGACCGTCGACGGGAAGGCGAAGCAGCGCGTCACCGCCTTCATCGTCGACGCGAAATCCCCCGGCATCACCCTTGGCCAGCCCGAGCAGAAGATGGGGATCAAGGGGAGCGACACGCGCACGGTCACCTTCGAGAACGTGAACGTCCCCGCGGAGAACCGGCTCGGCGAGGTCGGACAGGGATTCAAGATCGCGCTCGAGATCCTCAACTCGGGACGCCTCGGGCTCGCCGCCGCGTCGTCACGCGGGGCGCGGCGCATCATGAAGGAGGCGCTCGCCTACGCGAAGCAGCGACACCAGTTCGGCCGGCCGATCGGCTCCTTCGAGATGATCCAGCAGAAGATCGCGATCAACGCCGCGGAGACCTACGCGTCCGACTCGGCGTGGATGCTGACGGCGGGGATGGTCGATCGCGGCGGCGTCGACTTCTCCCTCGAGACCGCCTGCTGCAAGATCTTCGCGAGCGAGCTCGCCTTCCGCGCGGCGAACGACGCGCTGCAGATCGCGGGCGGGATCGGCTACTCGAAGGAATACCCGTACGAGCAGGCGGTCCGCGACTCGCGCATCAACCTGATCTTCGAGGGGACGAACGAGATCCTGCGCGCCCTGATCGCGCTCACCGCGCTGCAGCAGCCGGGCGAGCGGCTGAAGGCGTTAGGCAAGGCGTTCAGGGATCCGCTCCACTCGATCGGCGCGATCGGCTCCTACGTCGCCGGCCGCGCGAAGCGGCAGGTCACCAGCCCCGCCTTCACGAAAGTCCACGTCTCGCTGAAGGAGGAAGCGGACGCGGTCGCGTCGATCGTGCACGACCTCGCGCTCGCGGTGGAGGGGTTGCTGCTCAAGCACGGGAAGGAGGTGATCGAGCGGCAGTTTCTTCAGCTGCGGCTCGCGAACGCGGCGATCGACATTTACATGGCGGTCGCGGTGCTCTCGCGGACGACGTGGGAGATCGAGCGCGCGGGGAGCGTGGACGCAGCGGCGCCGGAGCTCGACTGCGCGCGCGTCTTCATCCCGGCGGCGATGCGGCGGGCGCGACGCAACATCCGCGCGCTGCGCGTGAACCAGGACGAGCGGCTGAAGGCGCTCGCCGAGCGCGCGCTGGAGAACGTCGACCTCGCGCCGCCGGCGCCGACCGACCGGTGACGGAGGATCACGCGGCCTGAGTGAATGACGGGCCCGGGCCGCGCGGCCCGGGCCCCCGGCGAGCGATTCCTCAGCGCTTCGCGGCGGGTGGAGTGTCCGCGGGATTGACGTAGGTCATCGCGAACGGACCCATCGCGTGCACCTGCACGACCGTCACGCCCTGCGCCGCGGCATAGTGCGCCTGATTCGCCGGCGCGGTCACGAAGCCGCCCGCGTGCAGCGTCATCATGTTCTTCGCGTCGACGGTGCTCCCCATGCCGACCTTGAAGTTCCCGCTGATCACGGTCACGTGCTCGTCGGTGGGGTGCGTGTGCGGCGCGATCTTGTAGCCGTTCGGAAAGCGGAGCCGCACGGTGAACAGCGCATTGCCCGACGGGTCGCCCTGCATCACGGCCATCTGCGCACCCGCGGGGAAGATCGCCGGCGCTGGCCCCCACTTCACTCCTGGTCCGGCCTTCTGCGAGCTGCCCTGCTGAGCGGGTGCCGCGGCGACGAGCGCGAAGGTGAGCGCGAGCGCGGCGGTGGTTGCGAGTCGCATGTCGATTTCCCTCCCGGGTGAGTGGGCGACGCATCCCTGACGGCGCCAACATCATGGAATGCCCGGGCGTGGGGCGCCATGGTCTTTTTCGGAACAAGCGTTCATGCGCGCCCCGCGCGTCGGCGCGCGAACGTCCGTCAGGGGAGCGCGAACGCGACGTACGCGTCGCTCCGCGCGCTGCCGAGCTTCCCGCCGCCGGCGGCGATCACGACGTACTGCTTGCCCTTCACCATGTACGTGCTCGGCGTCGCGTAGCCCGGCGCGGGAAGCGCCGCCTCCCAGAGCAGGGCGCCGGTCTCCTTGTCGAAGGCGCGGATCTTCGCATCCTCGGTCGCAGCGATGAAGACGAGACCGCCCGCGGTGACGATCGGTCCCCCGTACTGCTCGGTGCCGGTCGGCGTGCTCGTGCCAAGTTCGGGGTGGTTGCCTAACGGTATGCGCCAGCGGTACTCGCCGGTGGCGAGGTCGATCGCGCTCAGCGTCCCCCAGGGCGGCTTCACCGCCGGATACCCGTCGGGGTCCTTCCACCGCTCGTAGCCCGCGAAGACGTAGCGCGGTCCGCGCGACGCGGAGATCTTCGCGCGGCCCGTGCTCTTCGTCGCCGCGCCCCGAAGATAGGCGATCACCGCGCGCTTCTCGTCCGCGGAGAGCGAGGGGAACGCCGGCATGAAGTTGCGCCCGTGCTCGATCACCCGCCGCATCTGCGCCGCCGTCAGGCGGCTCGCGACGCCGACGAGCGAGGGGACGCGATCCCCGTCGCCGCGCCGATCGGGCCGATGACAGGCCGCGCAGTAGGTGGCGTACACCGCCGCGCCCGGGTTCCGCGTGCGCGAGGCGACGGCAACGGCAGGCGCGCTGTCGTGCGCGTCGCGCATGTCGCGCATCGCCGCGATCCACGGGACGTCGCTCGCATTGACGTACATGACCGCGGATTCGCGATCGATGGCCGCCCCGCCCCACTCTCCTCCGCCGTCGAAGCCGGGAAAGATGATCGTCCCCTCGCGGCTCGGCGGCGTGAACAGGTTGTCGTGGCGGAGCGTGCGGAAGCGCGCGAGCACGGCGGCGTGCGCCTCCGGCGTGCGCTCGGTGAGATCGCTCTCGCTCAGCGACTGGCGGGCGAAGGGCGCCGGCTTCGACGGGATGGGCTGCGTCGGCCACGCCCGCTCGCCCTCGAGATCGGACGCCGGCACTGGGCGCTCCTCGACCGGAAAGAGGGGCGCGCCCGTCTCGCGATCGAAGAGGAAGACGAACCCCGTCTTCGTGATCTGCGCGACCGCGTCGAGGGGAACGCCGGAGCGCCTGACGGTGACGAGATTCGGCGGGGCCGGGAGATCGCGGTCCCAGAGATCGTGGTGCACCGTCTGGAAGTGCCAGCGCCGCGCGCCGGTCGCCGCGTCGAGCGCGAGCAGGCTGTTCGCGAACAGATCCTGGCCGGCGCGCGCGCCGCCGTAGAAGTCGGGGGTCGCCGAGCCGGTGGGGACGTAGACGATCCCGCGCGCGACGTCCACCGCCATCCCGGCCCACGAGTTG
>JABFXM010000474.1 GCA_013361745.1 Gemmatimonadaceae bacterium
GAATGGAGCTCGCGCTCGAGAGCTTCATCATCGAGGGCGTGACGACCACGATGCCCTTCCTCGCGCGCGTCATGCGCAACAAGAAGTTCCGCGCCGGCGACGTCGACACGAAGTTCCTCGAGCGCGAGACCGATCTGTTCAAGGAGCCAGCGTAAGTGCGGGTAGACGTCTTCTTCGGACCACAGCAATTCGGCACGTCGGACGTCGCCGGACGCGTCGTCGCGGTCATCGACGTGCTACGCGCGTCGACCTCGATCGCGGTCGCGCTCGCGAACGGCGCGAAGGCGGTCGTTCCCTTCGACAGCTCGGAGGAGGTCGTGAATCGCGCCAAGCAGTTCGAGCGCGGCCTCGTCAAGCTCGCGGGCGAGCGCCGGATGCACGCCATTCCCGGCTTCGACCTCGGCAACTCTCCGCTCGAGTTCACCCGTGACGCCGTCGAGGGGAAGACGATCCTCCTCACGACGACCAACGGTACGGGCGCGTTGACGGCGGTGCAGGGCGCACGCGACGTGGTCGTCGGATCCTACGTGAACTTCTCGGCGGTGCTCGCGATGCTCCGCGCCGCGGCGCGCGCCGGCACCGACGTCTCGATCATCTGCGCGGGACGCGAGAAGCAGTTCTCGCTCGAGGACGCGGCGTGCGCTGGGCGCTACGCGCGCGGGATCGCCCGTCGCCTCCCGGAGGCGTCGATGAACGACGCGGCGCTCGCCTGCTCGATGATCGACCGCCGTTACGGCGACAACCTGACGCGGCTCTTCCAGGAGGCGACGCACGGCAAGGCGCTCGCCGAGGCCGGCTACGGCGAGGATCTCGTCATCTGCGGGAGCGTCGACGGGTACCCGGTCGTCCCCGTATATGCCGACCGGCAGATCACGAAGCTCGGTCCCGACCGGGAGCGCTGATTGTCCCCGCAGGTCCGGCGGGAGCTCGCCGGTATCGGGCTCCTTCTCCTCGCGATCTTCCTCGGCGGCGTGCTCGCCGCGCAGGGGATGCACGAGCTGCGCTACGGCGGTGAGGTCGCGAGCAGCTTCGGCGCGTTAGGCACCGTCTTCGTTCTGCTGGTCAGCCTCCTCGGCTGGGCGGGCGCGAGCTGGATTCCGCTGCTGCCGGGCGTACATGCGCTGCGGCTGTTCGGGCGAATGGCGCAGCGCACCGACCGCTCCTGGCTGGTCTTCCTCAGCGGCCTCGCGCTGCTGGCGCCGATCGCCGCGGGGCTCGTGCTGCACATCGGCGCGAACGAGAGCCGCGCCGCGGGGATCTGGGGGGCGTTCGCGTCGTACTACATGGTGCGCGGCTTCGGCACCGTCGGCGCCTGGATCGTCGTCGCGATGGCAGGATGCGCGCTGACCGCGGCGACGCTGGCGTGGAACCCGATCCGCATGCTCCTGCATCGCGACGCAGCCGCGGCGACGATCGTTCCCGAGGTCGTCGCCGCGGAAGAAGAAGCGCCGGCGAAGCGGCGCCGGCGGAAGAAGGGCGAGGACGTCGTCGCCGCGGACGCGGCCGCGCTCGAGCCGACCCCGGAGGAGATGCCGGCGATGGATCCGTCGTTGCTCGGTGCCGAGCCGCTCGATGCCGAAGAAGTGGCGACGCCGCGCGACGGGAAGAAGCCGCGTCGCAAGTCGAAGGCGGAAGCGAACGCCGAGCGCGACGACGAGATCGCAGCGGCGATCGACGCGCGCGCCGAACCGGGCCCGGGGAGCGACGAGCTTCCTCCGACCGACCTCCTGACGCCGCCACCGGCGCGCAACGTCGAGACGAGCAAGCGCGAGCTCGACGCAATGGCCGCGAAGCTGAAGGATGCGCTGCGCACCTTCCGCGTCGAGGCGGAGATCGCCGGACGGACGACCGGACCGGTGGTGACCCAGTTCGAAGTCGAGCCCGCGCCCGGGGTGAAGGTGCGGCAGATCGCGAACCTCGCCAACGACCTCGCCCTCGCGATGCGCGCGCCGAGCATCCGGATCGTGGCGCCGATCCCGGGGCGCGGCGCGGTCGGCGTCGAGGTCCCGAACCCGCAGCCCGAGATGGTCGCCTTCCGCGAGATCGTCGAGGCGAAGGACTTTCAGGGGGCGCGGATGGCGCTCCCGATCGCGTTAGGCAAGGACCTCGAGGGGAAGCCCGTCGTCGCCGACCTCGCGAAGATGCCGCACCTCCTGATCGCCGGCGCGACGGGGTCCGGAAAGTCGGTGTGCGTCAACACCATCATCACGAGCCTGGTCTACCGGCACACGCCGCGGAAGCTGCGCTTCCTGATGGTGGACCCGAAGATGGTCGAGCTCTCGGTGTACAACACCCTCCCGCACCTGCGGCACAAGGTGATCACCGACAACCGCGACGCGGCCGCGGTGCTCAAGTGGGCGGTGATGGAGATGCAGGAGCGCTACGAGCTCCTCGCGGCGAACGCCTGCCGCAACATCCAGGACTTCAACCAGCGCGTGCAGGCGCATCTGGATGGACAGGGCGCGGCACCGAAGCTGCCGAAGCGTCCCGACGTCGCCTTCGAGAAGACGACGTATGAAGGCGACATCCTGCCGTACATCGTCGTCGTCATCGACGAGATGGCGGACCTGATGATGACGGTGCAGGGCGAGGTCGAGACGCCGATCGCGATGCTCGCGCAGAAGGCGCGCGCGATCGGGATTCACCTCATCCTCGCGACACAGCGGCCGAGCGTGAACGTCATCACGGGCCTGATCAAGGCGAACTTCCCGAGCCGGATCGCCTTCCGCGTGGCGAGCCAGGTGGACAGCCGCACGATCATCGACGGGGCGGGCGCGGAAGCGCTGCTCGGCAACGGCGACATGCTCTTCATCCCGCCGGGAAAGAGCGAGCCGTCGCGGCTGCAGGGCGCGTATCTCTCGGGCGACGACACCGAGCGCTTGATGGGCTGGTACGAGGGGAAGCGCGAGGAGCGGCGTGCGGCGCTCGCGGCGTCCGGCGTCTCGCTCGAGGAAGCCGACGCTGCGCTGGAGCCGGACATCCTCGAGGCGGTGCGCGCGCGCGAAGCGGCGGAGAGCGGCGGCGACGCGGAATACGGCGACGAGGGACGCGGCGAGGATCGCGACAAGCTGTTCCGCGAGGCGGCGGAGGTCGTGATCAATGCGCAGCAGGGCTCGACGTCGCTGCTTCAGCGGCGGCTGAAGATCGGCTATGGCCGCGCGGCGCGGATCATCGACCAGCTCCACGCGGCGGGGGTGCTCGGGCCGGCGGACGGGCCGCGGCCGCGCGACGTGCTCGTCGGGTTCGAGGAGCTGGAGAGGATCTGCGGGGAGTAGATGCGAGCGGGTGATGGCGCCGAGGCGGAGCTTCAACCGTCGGGATTCGCGGGCGCGACACCCGCCATCAGGCTCGGAGGTGGGGTGCTCGCGCGGCTGCGCCGCCGGACGACGTCGGGGCAGTTCATCGCCGAGATCGACAGCCTGCGTTTCTTCGCGATCGCGATGGTCGTCGCCTACCATCTCGCTGACTTCGTCGCCGAGAGCGACCGCAGGGCGCATCTGGCGAATGCGGGCAGGGGGTGGTTCTACGAACTGGCGAGCTACGGCCACTACGGCGTGCAGCTCTTCTTCATGATCTCCGGGTTCGTGATCGCGCTCCCTTTCGCGAGGTACTACCTCGCCGATGAACAGCGGGTGCGGCTGAAGGCCTACTTCCTCCGGCGGCTGACGCGGCTCGAGCCGCCATACGTGCTGGCGATGATAGCCTTCGCGCTGATCCTCGCGGCGCGGCACCGCTATCCCCCGGAGGTCGTGGGTCGCCACCTCGGCGCGAGTCTGCTGTACCTCCATAGCGTGATCTACGCGCAACGGAGCCTGATCGACACGGTCGCCTGGTCGCTGGAGATCGAGGTCCAGTTCTACTGCCTCGCTCCGCTGCTCGCGACGCTCTTCGCCATCCGGCCTGCGTTGCTCCGTCGATCGATCATGGTGGCGCTCCTGGTCGTGACCGCGTTCCTGGTAGCGCCGAACACGGCGGGGCGCTGGCGCCTCACGCTCGCCGCGTTCCTGCAGTTTTTCTTCGTCGGCTTTCTCGTCGCAGATCTCTACGTGACGGAATGGCGTCGACAACCACGCGCGCCCTGGTGGTGGCGCGGGCCGCAGGCGATCCTGGGCCACCCGTGGCTCGCCACGATCGGCGGAATGTGCTACACGATCTACCTGGTGCACTTTCCGTTCCTCTCGTTTCTTGGCCACCTGACGCTGCCGATCGCGCAGCATACGACGCCGCTCCTGCACCTTGCCGCACAGGCGCTGCTGATCGTCCCGCCGCTGCTCATCGTGAGCAGTGTCTACTTCATGCTCGTCGAGCGACCATGCATGGACCGGCGGTGGCCGCAGACGCTTCGCGATCGGGTGCTCGGCCTTCGCTCCAGCGCGGAGCTGGCCCCCTCGGAGGGAGCGCGCTGAGCCATCGCTGGATGGCAGGGAACTTGCGAAAACTTGCCCGGTCGGCTGGATCCCTGAATGCGTGCTCGCGCCTCCTGGTGCCGGGCACGCGACGTTTTTATTCGATCGCGTGCGACCACCCGC
>JABFXM010000231.1 GCA_013361745.1 Gemmatimonadaceae bacterium
GACACGTACCTCTGCGGACGGAAATCAGTCAGCGAGTAGACGGTGATCTCGTCGTCCTCGCGCAGCGAGATGTCTTCCGTCGGCGTGCCGGTGGAGTCGCGGAGCGAGGCGCGCAGCTGGATCCGCGTCGAGTCGGGACGCAGTCGCGAGATGAGGACCTGGCCCAGGTAGCTGTCGGGGCGCGGACCGCCCGCTCGGCGCAGCGCCTCGCCTAACGTCATCCCCGGTGTCATCCCCTGCGGGCCCGGCGTCCAGACGTTTCCGTTCACCGTCACGCGGTCGCGCACGCGCTCGGCGACGGGGAAGACGCGGATCACGTCTCCCGCCTCGAGAGGAAGAGCGGGACCGTAGCCGGTCGCGAGCGCGTCCGACGCGACGTCGACGACGACTCGATCGCGGCCGCCGCTCGTCCGCTGCGCGGCGGGAACGATGCGCTCGATCTGCACGCGACGGCGCGCGGCGCGCGCGGTGAAGCCGCCGGCCGCGCGCAGCACGTCGGCGAGGGTCTCGCCGGACTTCAGCTCGTAGGTCGCGGGACGGAGCACCTCGCCGACGACGCGCACGCGCGACTTGTACGGCGGGACGAAGACGATGTCGCCGTTCTCGAGGCGCACGTCCTTGGACGCGTCGCCGTTGAGGAGGTAGTCGTAGACGTCGAGGGTGCTGACGACGGCGCCGCCGCGACGCACCTCGACCCCGCGCAGCGAGCCGCTGAGCGCGGGGCCGCCCGCGGCGTAGAGCGCGGTGAGCGCGGTCCCCGCGCTCGACACGCGATAGCTGCCGGGCGACACGACGTCGCCGACGACGAAGACCTGGTTGCTTCGCAGACGCGAGACGCTCACCGAGAAGCGCGTCGTCCCACCGCCGCGACGCACACCTGAGTACACGCGGCCGAGTCGCGAGTAGAGGAGATCCTCGAGCTGGCCGAGGGTGAGGTTCGCGACGTGGAGCTGTCCGACCTGCGGGATGACGACGAAGCCCTCGCGCGTCACGTCGAGCGTGTGCGCGAGCTCGACGTCGCCGGTGAGGATCAGCACGATCTGGTCGCCCGGCCCGAGGCGGTAGTTCGCGTCGACGGGGCCGGCGCCGTTAGGGTCGAACTGCGACGTGCCGTTCTGGAAGACGTTCAGCCCGAAGACGGTGTAGCCGCTGTCGCGCGGCGGCGTGACGAAGGCGGCGGTGTCGGAGCCGGGGCGGTCGCGCAGCGCGTTGGTGTCGATCGCCGCGGGGGCGGGCGTCGCGCGCACGCGCGACGGCGTGAGATCGGCGTCGGTCGAATCGGTGATGCCGAGCATCCGCGCCGCGGAGAGCACGCTGTCGCTCGGGCCCACGCTGTCGGTCGCGGTGGGCATGTCCGCGAGGTAGGGATCGAGCAGGTCCTCCGGATAGCCCTCGGCGCGCAGGCGCGCGCGGACCTGATCGGGCGTGAGCCCGCTGCCGGCGAGCCGCTGGCGCAGCTTCGCGACGAGGTCGGGGCGGGTGCGCAGGAGCTCCTGGGCCTGCGCCGCGGTGGGACGCTGAGCAAAAACGGGTCGCGCTCCGGCGCACAGCAGTGCGACCGCGAGCAGCGACCCGGTCGTGAAAAATCTCATGACCGACACGTGTTGTGGCTTCCGCGGCCGAGGGGGACCGTGGAGAGTGGTCGCGCAGGGACTCGAACCCCGGACCTCTGCTGTGTGAAAGCAGCGCTCTAACCAGCTGAGCTACGCGACCGCACGCCGGCGAAGCCGGCACCGCGATGGCGTACATCCAGGCCATCGCAGGACGTCCCAACCTAACCCTCGGTAACATCGAATGGTAGGGGGGCGGGCTCAACCAATCTCTCGCCCACGCACCTCACTCATCGCACTGTCGAACGCGGCACGGCGCGACGAGCTCAATGGGCCCTGCGGGATTCGAACCCGCGACCGTCAGATTATGAGTCCGCTGCTCTAACCGACTGAGCTAAGGGCCCGGACGACGAAAGCTACGGACATCGCGAACGCCGGGCAATTCACGCGAGGCGCGCGTCAGTCGTCGACGCCGCCCGCGAAGCGCAGCGCGGGAGTGAGCGAGAGCTTCACGCGCCCCTCGAAGCCGCCGCGCGAGCGGCCGACGACGTGATCGGCATTCGACGTCGACTGGTAGCCGACGTCGGCCGCGAGCGAGACGCGGCCGCTCGTGGACCACTGCGCGCCGACGCGACGCACGCGCTCGACGACGCCGGCGAAGATCTCCGGTGTCTGCGGATACTGGCTCGGGAGAGGGAAGGCGAGGTGGAAGTCGCCCTGTCCCTGCCGACGCAGCGCCGCGTACAGCCGCAGCGGGCCGCCTAACGGCGGCGCGAGCTCGACCCCGGCGCGGAGCTCGTCGTAGTCGGACTGCCCGCGGCCGAGGCCGAGGCCGAGCGACTCGTAGCGCTCCCAGGGGAGGATCGTGCGGTAGGTGAGGTTGTCGACGCGCGTGTACGACCCGAACGCGGCACCGCCGGCGAGGAGCGGCAGCGGCACACCTTCCGCGCTGAGCGTGCCGCCGAGGCTCGGCGGCTCCTTGCAGTTGACGGCGCAGCGATCGACCTGGAAGTCGTCGGCCAGGAACTGCGCGGCGAAAGTGCCGCGCCGCGCGGTGCGCAACGCGAGATCGAGCGCGTAGCTCACGTTCAGGCTCTTGTGCTCGTCGTACTGCGCGAGATCGTAGAAGCCGAAGGGGTTCGCGAGCATGAGGTCGAAGCCGCGCGCGGGTCCGCCGTAGACGACCGCCTCGGCGGCGGCCATCTCGAGACCGCGCCAGCGACCGGCGAGGCGGTGCACGGCGAAGAACCGCTGGGCGACGGTGTCCGGCGAGACGCGGCGGTCGTCGAGCCGGGCGACGATCGTCGTCAGGTGCAGACGGTCGACGCCGAGCACGAGCTGCAGGTGGTCGTAGCTGTCGGCGTAGTGGCCGAGCTGGAGGCCGTTCAACGGCGAGGGGCCCCAGTTGCGCGACAGTCGTCCGACGTCGAGCGCGACGTAACGCCAGCGGGTGGCGACGTACGCATCCTCGACGCGCCCGGCGACGGTGCGATCGGACTTCCCGAAAAACTCGGGGTCGGCCTTCAG
Source organism: Gemmatimonadaceae bacterium (assembly GCA_013361745.1). GTDB lineage: Bacteria > Gemmatimonadota > Gemmatimonadetes > Gemmatimonadales > Gemmatimonadaceae > JABFXC01. The sequence goes on from JABFXM010000231.1 coordinate 3,078, forward strand.
CGCGCGATCGATCCGCAGCCTCGTCACGCCGACGAAGCTCGGCGCCTGGAGGGCGAACCGAATGTCGGCACCCGGATAAGCGCCGCGTCCCGCGCTGTCGGCGCGCATCAGCTCCCGGCGGCCGGTGCTCTGCGCGGTGACGTAGGGAACGAGCTCCCCGCCGACGTGGAGACGATCGTCGAGCGAGTCACCGGCGAGATCATAACGGCGTGCGGCGTCGAGCGCGGCACGGAGCCACTGCCTCGGCGCGCGCCGGGGGCGAACGTTGTCCGCGAGCGCGGCTTCGGTTGCGACGCGCACGTCATGCGCGCGATACGGACGCTCCAGCGACGAGAGCGTGGGGAGCGCGCCGCGAACCACCAGCGCGTCGATGATCGTCGCCGCGGGATCGTCGAGCGGGATGTACGCGGATGGCGCGCGCTGGGCGTGCGACGCGAGCGCGCTCGTGGCGAGGAGAACCGCGACGAGCGACGCGCGACACGCCAGTCGGGCAAGCCCTGACCCCCGACCCGTGACCCCCGACCCCTGGCTCCCGCCTAACGGTACCACGCGACTCCTCTCGTCGTCGGCGTCAGGCGCAGCGCGGGAGCGGGAAAGCGATAGTAACTGAGCTCGTGCTTCACGCGCTTCCAGACATGGTTGTTCCCGGGGAGCTTTTCCGGATCGAGATCGAGGCTGAGCAGGATCTCGCGCCGCGCCCACAACCCGCGGCCGGTGAGCGGATCGACGTAATCGGTGATCGAGTGGCCGACGCTCGCGCGCACGAAGCCGGGCCACCAGCGCGCCGCGCCGTCGGGCAGCATCGCGTCGACGTCGAAGCTGAGCCAGTAGGTCTGCCCGGAATAGTCGGTCGTGGGACGCAGCTCGCTTCCCTGCGCGCGGCCCCAGCGCTTCGACGCGCTCGTGCGCGCGTAGGAGATCGTCGGCTTCACGACGCGAAGGGGTGCCCAGTAGTGCTGCGCGACGGCGAAGCCCGCGCCCGTCGTGTTGGCGAGGAGATCGGGGGGAGAGAAGCCGTACTTCGCCTGCTTGCCGTCCCAGTACTCGATCTGGAACTGGAAGGCGGCGGCGTACGCGGCGCCCCACCACACGGCCTTCGCGCGAGACACGCAGGCGCCGCCGAGCAGATCGCTCCCCAGCCGCGCGAGATGATAGCCGCCGTAGGCGTGGCCGAACTTGTCCATCTCCCGGAAGGGCTCGTGGCGCTCCCAGTTGATCCACATGTGCGGCGCGGCCTGGCCCGACCACCACGCCTGGCGGAAGTACTGATAGAGGGAGGCGTTCCCGGCGACGGCGGCGGTACCGACCGTCGAGCGCGAGGCGACGCGATACGCCTTCGAGTCGCACAATGTCTGCGCCGCGGCGGGGCGCGCGGCGGTCAGCGCGGCGGCGAGGGCGACGGGCGCGAGGACGCGCGCCAGGTGGCGCGCGCGGATTTCGGTTCGAAAG
>JABFXM010000533.1 GCA_013361745.1 Gemmatimonadaceae bacterium
ACCGTCGTCGCGGCGTCGCTCGCGATCGCCGGCGCGGCGGGTGCACAGACGAAGGCAGCGGCGCCCAGCGCCGCCGCGGCGCAGGACACGACGCACAAGATGGCCGCGAGCAGCAAGAGCGCGCATCGCCGGAAGCACGCGCGGAAGCACGCCGTGTCGGCGTCGAAGACGGCGGGCAAGTCGTCGGTGACCCCGGCCACTCCGGCGGCCCCGGCCACGCCGGCCACCCCCGCGTCGCCGGCAAAGCCGTAACCTGAGTCGTGACCGGCGACGAAGCGCCGCCCGTCCGTGCGTCCGGGCCAGCCGCCGCGCCAGTCGGTGAAGGTCCAGAGCTGCCGAACGGTCACGGTGTCGCCGCCACGCCGAAGCGCGACACGCTCCCCGGGGTCCGCGCTCGCGAAGAAGGGAGCGAGCCGGGTCTCGACCTGACGGCCCGCCGCGCCGGTGTCGAGCACGGCGACGAGCGCGTCGCCCCGATGCGCGCGTTCCGCGAACGACGGCCAGAGATCGTACTGGTTCGCGCGTCCACCGAGATTGAGCGCGAAGACGACCGGATGTGTGGTGGTCGCGAACGCCAGCTCCGCCGCGTCCTGATAGCGATCCGACGCCAGCCACGGATCGCTGTGCAGCTCCGCCGCTCGCACCGCCGCGCCGGCGCGCTCCGCGAGCTGATCCCAGCCCGCCGATCGCGCCACGGGGTCGTGCCGCGCCGCGACCGGGAGCATGGGGTCGAGGAGCTGAACGAACACCAGCGCGACGATCAGCGCTCCCGACGCCAGCGCCGCTCTCCACCACCGCCCCGCGGCCAACCGCGGCGATGCCGCGAGCAGGGGAACAGCCGCCGCGAAAGCCGGCGCCGGCCAGTTCGCCTCGGCGGGCTTCCGCATCGCGCCGTAGACGAAGAACCCGACGACGAGCACCGCCGTCGTGCCGAGGAGGAAGCGGGCGTCGTCGAGCGGGCTCTCCTTTTCGCGATCATCGCGTCCGCGCACCGCGCTCCAGACGGCGATGGCGAGGAGCGCGAACAGCAGCGGCGACGCGAGGACGAGCTCCGATCCGAGGAGCGCGAGCTCACGCCCCGCGATCGATCCATGCCGCGGCCTCCCGAGCCCATGAGCGAGCTGGAAGCGGAAGGCGATCCAGCCATGTCCCGCGTTCCACCAGAGCACCGGTGTCGCGACGAGCAGCGCGACCAGCGCCGCGAGCCAGGGAGCCGGACGGCCGAGCCGCGCGCGAAGCGACGGGCGGATCAGCATCGCGCATCCGACGGCGGCGCCGACGATGCCGACGGTGAACTTCGACAGCAACCCGAAGCCGAACGCGGCGCCCGCGGCGAGCCACCACGCGGTGCTTCGCCGATCGTCGCCTTCCTCGAGCGCGAGGACGATGGCCAGCATCGCAAGCGCGACGCCGAGCAGCGCCGGCGTGTCGGTCGTCGCGAGCAGCAGGCCGAGCGCCGAGAGCGGCATGCAGAGGAGGATGAGCGCCGCGCCCAGTCCCGCGCGAGCGCCGCCGAGTCGCCACGCGAGCGCCGTGACCACGACCGTCGTCAGCGCACCGGCGACGAGCGTCGCGAGTCGCACGCCTAACGGCGAGGTGCCCGCGAGGCCGGTCCCCGCCGCGATCATCCACGCGACCACCGGCGGATGGTCGAAGTATCCCGCCGCCAGGCGTCGCGACCATTCCCAGTAAGACGCCTCGTCGGGGAAGAGCGGCGTTCGTGTCGCGACGACCGCGCGCATCACGACGCCGAGGGCGAGCGCGGCGATCGCGAGCGCACGGGCGCTCGGCGCACGGAAGCGCGACGGGGGTGCGTGCGGAATCATCGTCGCCGTGCCCGACGCGCTAGCGCGCGCTCAGCCTCTCCGCATCGTGAGCCGCGCCCGCGAGCTCGACATCGACCGGCGCGGGCGCCTCCTGCCGCACTCGGGGCAGCCGGATCTCGAACCGGCTCCCTTCCGGCGACGACTCGACGAGGTCGAGCGTGCCGCCATGGGCCTCGGCGATCCAGCGTCCGATCGCGAGGCCGAGCCCCGCGCCGCCGCTGTCGGAGCGCGCCTCGCGCGCGCGGGCGCGATCGACGCGGAAGAAGCGCTCGAAGACGCGGGCCCGCGCCTCGGGCGGGATCCCGGGTCCGTTGTCGGCGACGCTGATCCGGTAGGCGTTCTCGTCGCGCTCGAGGAGCACGGTGACGGTCGATCCGGGGGGCGAGTGCTTGATCGCGTTGTCGATCAGATTCATGACGAGCGATCGCAGCAGCTCCTCGTCGCCGACGAAGGGCCAGTCGTTCGCCGGGTCTCCGCCGTCGCCGGCCGGGCGCGGCGGCATCGTGTAGGTCAGTGTCGTGCCGCGCGCCGACGCCAGGCCGCGCGCGGCGCGTGCGCACTCCGCCACGAGCTCGTCGAGATAGACCTCGGTCGGCTGCAGCGGGCGACGTCCCGCGTCGACACGGGCGAGGAGAAAGAGATCGGCGACGACTCGCGACAGCCGTCGTCCCTCGTCGCGCACGACGCGCAGCGCGCCGCGGTATTCCTCCGGATCGCGCTCGGGCTGCGAGAGCGCGACGTCCGCCTCGCCGCGCATGATCGCGACCGGCGTGCGCAGCTCGTGCGACGCGTCGGCCATGAAGCGCCGCTGGTGCTCGAACGCGGTGTCGAGACGCGCGAGGAGGTCGTTGAACGTCTGTGCGAGCCGGCCGAGCACATCGTGGGCGTTGGCGACGGGAAGCCGCTCGTGAAGGCTCGTCGCGCTGATCTCGGCGGCCCGCTCGCTCATCGCGACGACCGGCGCGAGGCTGCGCCGTGCCAGCGCGTACCCGCCGGCGAGCGAGAGCAGGAGCGCGATGAAGATCGCGACGACGAACCCGGTGCGGAACTCCTCGAGCAGCTCCGCCTGATCGTCGAGCGGCGTCGCGCCGACGACGACGATCCTCCGCCCGGCCACCGAGCGGCGGGGAAGGGCGTAGATGCGGATCTCGCCCCGGCCCGCCGGGAGGGTCGCGAAGCGCGGCGCGCCGGTCAGCCCGTGGACCGCCGCCCTGATCCGCGCCGTGTCGATGGACCACGCGTTGCGGTCGTTAGGCAGGGGCGCATCGCTGGCGACGACCCGGTCGCCGTCGTCGAACACGAGGAACGCGAGGTCGCGCACGCCGAACTCGCCGAGCGCGTCCTCGGCGGCGAGCGAGTCCGCCATGTCCGCGAGGTGCGCCGTGGCCAGGTCGAGGGCGACGGCACCCGTCGACTCCGCGAGGTAGGCGTCCGTGCGCCGCGCCAGCGCCCGCTCGAGGATCTTGTACGACAGCGACGCGAACACGACGAGCAGCGTCGCGAGCACCAGCGTGTGCCAGAGAGCGAGGCGGCCGCGGACGCTCTGGATCACCGGCCACTCACTCGTCGCCGACCGGACTGAGGATGTATCCCGCGCCGCGTCGCGTATGGATCAGCGGGGGACGCCCGCCGTCGACCTTCCGCCGCAGCCGGTTGATGTAGACCTCGATCGCGTTGGAGAACGGATCGTGGTTGTCGTCCCAGACGTGCGCGCAGATGTCGGCGCGGCCGACGACGCGTCCGGCATTGCGCGCGAGGTACTCGAGCAGCGTGTACTCCTTCGTCGTCAGCGGTATGATGCGGCCACCGCGGCGCGCGACCTGACCCTGCGTATCGACGACGAGATCCCCGATCGTGATCTGCTCCGGGCGCACGTCGCGCGTGCGACGGAGCAGCGCGCGGAGGCGCGCGAGCAGCTCGGCGAAGTCGAAGGGCTTGGCGAGATAATCGTCGGCGCCGGCGTCCAGCCCCTCGATGCGGTCGGCGACTTCGTCCTTCGCCGTCAGCATCAGCACGGGCGCGGTCATCCCGCGGCGACGCAGATCGCGGCAGACGTCGAAGCCGTCGCGCTTCGGCATCAGCACGTCGAGGATCACGAGATCGTAGTCGTTCACCGCTGCCTGATAGACCGCGGCCTCGCCGTCCGCGGCAACGTCCACCGCGTAGGCGTGCTCGCGCAATCCCTTCGCCAGCATCGCGCTGAGATAGACATCGTCTTCAGCGAGCAGTAATCGCATCGTCGGTCCTCCGTGATAGAGCAATGTCCTATGGGACGGGCGATCGGCGCAACGCCCGACTGACGATTGCCGGTTATGGAGTATTTATACCCGGTCGATAGCTATCGTTCGCGGCGCGGCTCGTGCACTGGAGCCGGCGATCGGTCGATCCCGGTGTGCTGCCCGACGGCTGCTGCGAGGATGGAGGTCTGGTTGACAACCGCAGTCCCACTGCGCGAGTTCCCGATGGGGCCGGAGCCCCTCGCTCGCGCGGAAATCCTACATCCGCCGCGCCGTCGCTCGACCGTGCTCGCCCTCGCGCTGAGCGCGGCGCTCGCGGCCGGCGCACTCCTCGCTCTGCCGCCGATCGCGGCGGTCGCCGGCCTGCCGTCGGCGATCTCGCTCGGCGAGTCGCTCCGGCTGCCGGGGGCGTACCTCGCGACCGCTCCGATCTCCGATCTGCTCGACACGCTGACGCTCCTCACGCCGGGACAGCACGGCGCGATCTTCGCCTGGGCCCTGGCCGCGTTCCTCGCGTGGCGGGCGCTCCGCTGGCGCCGCGGGCCCGCGCGGTCATGGCGCGCGCTCGCTCGCGAGACGGTGCTGCTCGCGCTCTTCCTCGTCGCGTACGCGGGCTTCTACGTCCTGGGTCTCCTCGTCCCGCGGCCGATGGCGGCGCTCGCACTGCGCGACGCCGACGCGCTCGCGGTGGACGTGCACAGCCACACCGCCGCGTCGCACGACGGCCGGCGGGGGTACGACGCCGAAGCGAATCGCCGCTGGCACGCGGCGGCGGGATTCGCCGCCGCGTACGTCACCGACCACGTCGACTTCTCGGGCGCCGAAGCGGGGATGGCGCGGAACCCCGCTCGCGCGGGTGACGGCACCGTGCTGCTCCCGGGGATCGAGAGCGCCCTCCCGGGCGCGCACGTGATGGTGCTCGGCGCGCGCCGTGCGATGGGAGTGGACCACGACGGGGCGCTCGACGTCGCACGCATCGATTCGGCGCGGGGGCTCATCACGGTGCTGGCCTTCCCCGCGCGCCTGGGGAGCGTGCCGCCGCGCCTCGCCCTCGACGCGGTGGAAGGCTCGGACGGCGCGCCGCGCGGGCTACGCTTCACGCGCAAGCACGTCGTGCAGATTCGCGACTTCGCCGCCGCGCACCACCTGGTGCGGGTCGCCGGATCGAACAACCATGGGTGGGGCAGGACGGCCGCCGCGTGGACGGTGCTTCGCATCCCCGGCTGGCGCGCGATGACGCCCGACTCGCTCGACGCCGCGATCCGGACGACGCTGCGCCGCGGCGTCGGCGCGCGGGTCGTGCTCCGCGCGGTGGTCGCACCGCCCGCCTCGAACGCCCTGTGGATCGCGACGCCCGTACTCGTCGCCTGGGACATGCTGCGCCGGCTCTCGACGAGCGAGCGCCTGGTGTGGCTCGTGTGGATCTGGGGGCTGGTCGGCCTGCGAGCGCTCTGGCGCCGGCGCGCCGCCTCGCCTAACGCTTCCGCCGCGGGACCAGCATCGCGGTTCCCGCCACCCGGCCGAACCGTACCGCTTCGCGGCAGGTGGGGACCCAGACGTCGATATGCTGCTCCTTGATCAGCAGCCCGGTGTCGTCGACGAGGAACTTGCCGAGGTAGTGTTCGCCGTCGAACAGCTCGATGTAGCGGCTGAGCGGAAAGACCCGCGGGTCGGCGGCGACGATTCCCGGCCGCACCCAGCGTCCGCGACGCGTCGTCCCGGAGAGGCAGTACGCCGTGATCTCGACCGGGATCGGCTCCCCGTCGACCGCGCGCCTGATGCCGGTGTGAGACGTCCGCTTCGTCGTCCCCGTCCGCTTCGCCGGCGCACGCACGACCACCGGATCGAGCATCGGGTCGGCGAGCACCACCACGACCGGGTGACGCGGCGACTCGCGCTGCGCCGGCCGGTGCGTCATCCCCGTCGCGGTGACGAGCGCGAGAACGAGCGCGCCTCCGGCGGCGATCAGCGCGCGCTTCATGGGCGCACCATCCGGGGATGGAGGAGGACAGCCATGTGTAATAGAGACAGCCGAGACCGCGACGCGGTCACTGCCGACCGCTAGTCCAGCACCGCCAGAACGTCTTCGTCCGGGACCGCGACGCTCCAGCGACCCGCCTGCGCGCTCATCTCGCCGATCCGTACCGGCAGCGCGTACTCGACGGCGCCGCCGCGGGCCTTCTTGTCGGCACGTGTCGCCTCGAGAACGTCGCGCGGGTCCATCCGATGGGGGAACGTCGCCGGCAGCATCGCCGCCTCGAGCGCCGCGACCACGCGCGCCGCCGTTCCCCCCGCGGCGATGCCCAGCCGCTCCGCGAGCCGGGCCTCGAGCGCCATGCCGATCGCGACCGCCTCGCCATGCAGGAGGCGATAGCCGCTCACGAGCTCGATCGCGTGACCGAGGGTATGCCCGAAGTTGAGGATCTTCCGCTGCCCGTTCTCGCGCTCGTCCGCGGCGACCACGCTCGCCTTGATCTCGACGCTGCGCGCGACGATCTCGACGAGCGCGGCGTCACCGGCACCCCGTTCCGCGGCGAGGCGGGGAACCGCGGCCTCCACGTTCGCGAAGTAGACAGCGTCGGCGACCACACCGTGCTTCACGACCTCGGCGAAGCCCGCGCGGAGCTCGCGCAGCGTGAGGGTGCCTAACGTGTCGGGGTCGGCGATGACCGCCGCCGGCGGGTGGAACGCCCCGACGAGGTTCTTCCCCGCCGGCGTGTCGACCGCGGTCTTCCCGCCGACCGACGCGTCGACCATCGCCAGCAGGGTCGTCGGAAGCTGCACGACCGGGATTCCGCGCATGTACGTCGCGGCGACGAAGCCCGCGAGATCACCGATGACTCCACCGCCGAGCGCGATGACCGTCGTGTCGCGGCCGGCCCCGCTCGCGAGCAGCTGATCGGTGAGCTGCGCCCAGAGCTCGCGCGTCTTGTGCTCCTCGCCCGCAGGGACGAGGAGCAGCGTCAGCTTCGCGTCGGGGAGGACGCGTGCGACGGCGTCGCGGACGCGCTGCGCGTAGAGCGGCGCGACGTGCTCGTCGCTGACGATAGCGTAGTGGTGCGCGCGCGTCGTCGTCGCGGCGATCGCGCCCGCCATCGCGAGCGCGCCGCGTCCGACGGTGACGTCGTAGCCGGGAAGGGAGATGGTGCGCAGCTCCACCGTCGCGTTCCCGGACGGTGCGCCCGTCACCAGGTGACCTCGCCGGCGCCGGCGCGGCGATTCGCGACGCGAGCGAGGACGAAGAGCAGGTCGGACAGACGGTTCAGGTAGACGACGACCAGCGGCGGAATCTCCACCGTCCGCGCGACGTGCACGACGCGACGCTCGGCGCGGCGGCAGACCGTCCGCGCGACATGCAGCGCCGCGGATTTCGGCGTTCCGCCGGGGAGGATAAACGCCTTCAGCGGCTCGAGCTCGGCTTCGCCCTCGTCGATCGCGCGCTCGAGCTGCGTGATCCGCCCGGCGTCGATGCGTGCCTTGTCGAGCTGCTCGTGCATCTTCTCGTGGTCGGGGGTCGCGAGCAACGCGCCGATCGCGAAGAGGTCGCGCTGCACCGGAAGCAGCACCTCGTCGATGCGCGGCATCAGCTCGATCGACCGCGCCATCCCGAGCACCGCGTTCAGCTCGTCGACGTCACCGTACGCATCCACCCGCGCGTCGTCCTTCCCGACCCGTCCACCGCCGAAGAGCGCGGTGTCTCCCTTGTCGCCGGTCCTGGTGTAGATCCTCATGGTCACGTGAGCAATGTACTGCCATGAGGCGGCAGACAGAACGGACCTGCCATGAGCCTAGGGCCAGGGGCACTGTCGCATGAGTCAGTCCTGCGAGCCTGTCCCTGGCCCTAGCCTCATGGTCGTTCCGTTCTGTCCTGCTGGCCGTTCACCCCGCGAGGCGATCGAAGATTCGTCGCCACCATGATCCCGCGCGCGCGATCGGACTGCGGTTGCGCAGCGCGGAGAACGACGTGTGCTCGCCGGGCCGCGCCGAGGGCGGCTGGTAGGTGGCCGGGAAGAGCTGCTGCAGGTGGCCCTGCAGGCGATCCGGATTTCCGAGCTCGTTCTGCGCGGCGCACCACTCGTCGAGCGCGTGTCCCATCGCGGCGGCGGTCGGGCGGCGGGCCGGGTCCTTCTCGAGCGCGAGCACGAGGATCTGCTCGAGCTCCGGATCCAGATCCGGGATCAGCGTTGGCAGGCTCGGGATCGGGTGCACCGCGACCTCGTCGATCGCCAGCTCGGTGATGTCCTCGGTGAAGAGCGGGGTGAGCGCGAGCATCTCGAAGAGCACGACGCCGACCGAGAACACATCCGTCCGCGCATCGACGCCGAGGCCGAGCATCTGCTCGGGGCTCATGTAGTGCTTCTTCCCCATGAGCATCGGTCGGCGCTCGGCCGGATCGACGGAGGTACGCGCTTTCGCGATCCCGAAGTCGGCGAGCTTGATGTGACCGTCCCACGTCGCCATCACGTTCCCCGGGGACACGTCTCGATGCACGATGTCCAGGCGGCGCCCGCGCTGATCGACGAAGTTGTGCGCGAAGTCGAGCGCGCGGCAGACGCGGCTCGCGACGTACGCGGCCAGCGTCGGAGGGATCGGCGCCCCGAGCTCGTGATGGCGGTCGATGATCGAGCGGAGCGTCGGTCCCTGGATGAACTCCATCGCGATGAAGTACCGGCCGTTCACCTCGCCGAGCTGGTAGATCTGGACGACGTTGCCGTGCACGAGGTTCGCCGAGAGCTTCGCCTCGTCGACGAAGAGCTGGAGGAACTCCTCGCGCCGCGCGTAATGGGGGTGGATGACCTTGAGCGCGGTGCGCTTGGTGAAGCCCACGGGCCCGAGCTGCTCCGCCTCGTAGACGGTCGCCATCCCTCCCTCGGCGATCTTGCGCACGAGCCGGAACTGGCCCGGATACTCGAGGATCGGCGCGTCGGTGAGGTCCATGTCGGTATGACGATCATCCGATGGCCGGCGTCCCGCGCCGGCCGGCTGGAAGCTGGAGGCTGAAAGCTGGAGGCTGAAAGCTGGAGGCGACCGCGATGGTGGCGGGGCGGGACGGTGTTCGCTCATGGCCTATCGCCTCCAGCCTATCGCCTCCAGCCTGGCGACGCTCGGAGCCTTGTACGGCACCTCGCGTCCGATGAGCTTTCGCGCATGCCAACGGACATCAGCGACATCACGATCATCGGCGGCGGACCGACGGGGATGTTCGCCGCGTTCTACGCCGGGATGCGCGGCGCGACGGCGCGCATCATCGACGCGCTGCCGGAGCTCGGCGGCCAGCTCGCCGCGCTCTACCCCGAGAAATACATCTTCGACGTCGCCGGCTTCCCGAAGGTCCTCGCGAAGGACCTCGTCGGATCGCTCGCCGAGCAGATGCGGCAGTTCCAGCCCGACGTGCAGCTCGGGCAGCGCGTCGTCGCGCTCGAGGAGGAGGACGGCCATTTCGTGCTCGTCACCGACACCGGTCGCCACCCGACGCGCGCGATCGTCGTCGCGGCGGGGATCGGCGCATTCTCCCCGCGCCGCCTGCCGCAGAAGGCCGCCGAGCCCTGGTACGGGCGCGGGATTCACGACGTCGTCACGAGCCCCGAGTCCTATCGCGGCAAGCGCGTCGTGATCATCGGCGGGGGCGACTCCGCCTTCGACTGGGCGTCGCAGCTCGCCGGGAAGGCGCAGCGCGTGACGCTCGTCCATCGGAGCGACCGCTTCCGCGCGCACGCGGCGACGGTGAAGGAAGTCGAGAAAGCCGCGGCGACGGGTCAGGCCGAGATCCTCACCTTCCACGAGCTGGCCGACGTCGTCTGCGAGGGGGAGCGGATGTGCGGCCTCGTGCTGCGTGACGTCAAGCAGAAGACGACGCGTACCGTCGACGCCGACGTCGTGCTTCCGATGCTCGGCTTCGTCAGCGACCTCGGAACGTTAGGCTCCTGGGGACTGACGCTGCAGAAGGACGAGATCGTCGTCAACAGCCAGATGGAGACGGGCCGCCCCGGGATCTACGCCGCCGGCGACGTCACCACGTATCCGGGGAAGCTGAAGCTCATCGCCGCCGGCTTCTCCGAGGCCGCGATCGCCGTGAACCAGGCGGTGCACTGGATCTACCCCGAGAAGAAGGTCGCCCCCGGCCACTCGTCGAACATGGCGGTCTTCGGGCAGAGCGACGACTGAACTGAAGGGGAGTAAGGAGGGTGAGGAGAGTAAGGGGAGTAAGGGCTTACTCCCCTTACTCTCCTTACTCCCCTTACTCTCCTATTCTCGGACGCGGATCGTCACTCCGAACCGCGGCCGCAGGGCGCGATAGGCGGCGGCGCGGCGCTCGCGCGCGGTCGCGGCGGCCTCGCGGCCGAGTCGCTTCGCCAGCTCGTGCTCGAAGCGTTCGATGCGGGCGTCGGCGGGATACGGCTGCCCCGCGTCCCGCTCGCCGAGCCACTGCTCGCGCGGACGGACGGGCTGCGCGAGATCCGGCATTGGAAACGCGAGCGATCGCTGCGCGCGGGCGATCAGCCCCGCTGTCAGCACCGCGCCGAGTATCCCTCCGATCACGAACGCAACCGCGACGACCACCATCTGCGCCTCCATCGGCGTGGAATGAGCGGGGCGACGACGGTGTCGGCCCGCTCATTCAGAGGACGCCGCGGCGCGCGCCCTCGTCACGCGAAGATCGGTGTGCGAAGCACGACGCGCCGCGCTGCCTCGCGACGCGTCGATCGTCAGCGCGGCGCCGATCCTTCCCTCGTCTGCGCGACCGTCGATTCGGGTTCGTAGCGGATCGCGACGGCGCGCTCGAATTCCTTTAGCTCGGCATCGTCCCCGTCGCCGACGATCGCCGTGGAGCTGCCGTTCTTTCCCCCGATGATCACGCCCACGTTCGTGCCACCGCCCCGGGCCACCGCGCCGCGCGCGTTGAGCAGGATGATCCCGTTCGCGCCCATCTTTGCCGCCTTCTCGCGCAGCGCCCTCGCCGACCGGCGGTCGCTGCTGACGATTGCCTCGACACGCATCATCGCGATCTCGACGTACTTCGTCGGGACGTTCGTCGCGAAGAAGCGGACGGAGTCCGCCGGTTCCCGCACTCGAGCGGCTGGATCCGCGCTCAACGTGATCCTGCGCACCATCGCGCCCACTCGCGGGGACGCCGGAACGTCACTGCGAGTGGGCATAGGTTGAGGGATCAGGCGTCGGGGGTCGGCTCCTGAGCGCCGGGACTGAAACCCCGGGGATAGCGCGCGTGAAGCTTCGCGATGTTGCGCTCCGCCACCTCGTCGAGGGTGACGCCGAGCGCGGTCGCGACCATCGCGAGGCACCAGAGCGCGTCGCCGAGCTCGATCACCACTTGCTCGCGGTCGAGCGCGCGCTGCTGGAAGCGATGCTTGCGGATGCTGGCGAGGACCTCGCCCGCCTCCTCGGCGAGCCCCGCGGCCGCGTCGAGCAGCCGGTCCTCGGCGGAGAGCGCCGGGTTGACCGTGCGTGAGGCCCGGACCTGGTAGTCGGAGAGAGACATGGCCTGAAGATACGCCGAGCCGCGGAAGCGACGAGTGGGACGCCTCGCTGGAACATCCCGTGCAGCGGAAGCGCTCTTCACGGCACGGCAACCACGTGAGGAAACAATGGCGACACGACGGCTCGGCACGCAGGGGCTCGAGGTCTCGGAGCTCGGCCTCGGCTGCATGGGGATGTCCGACTTCTACGCCGGCACCGACGGCGCAGGGCGCGACGAGCGCGAGTCGATCGCGACGATCCATCGCGCGATCGAGCTCGGGATCACCTTCCTCGACACCGCCGACATGTACGGGCCCTTCACCAACGAGGAGCTGGTCGGGCGCGCCATCCGCGGCAAGCGCGACCAGGTCGTCGTCGCGACGAAGTTCGGCAACGTGCGGAGCGCAGACGGCGCGTATCTCGGCATCAACGGGAGACCCGAATACGTCCGCCAGGCGTGTGACGCCTCGCTGAAGCGGCTCGGCGTCGACGTGATCGATCTCTATTACCAGCACCGCGTCGACCGCCAGACGCCGATCGAGGAGACCGTCGGCGCGATGGCCGAGCTGGTGAAGGAAGGGAAGGTCCGCTACCTCGGCCTGTCGGAGGCGAGCCCGGCGACCATCCGCCGCGCGCACGCCGTGCATCCGATCTCCGCGCTCCAGACCGAGTACTCGCTATGGAGCCGCGAGCCGGAGGACGAGATCCTGCCGACGACGCGCGAGCTCGGCATCGGCTTCGTCCCCTACAGCCCACTCGGCCGCGGCTTCCTCACCGGGCGCTTCCGAACGATCGACGATCTGCCGGCCGACGACTATCGCCGCAACTCGCCGCGCTTCCAGGGGGAGAACTTCCAGAAGAACCTCGACCTCCTGCAGCACGTCGAGCGGCTCGCGGTGGAGAAGGGATGCACGCCCTCGCAGCTCGCGCTCGCCTGGCTTCTCCACCGTGGGCACGACATCGTCCCGATCCCGGGAACGAAGCGCGTGCGCTACCTCGAGGAGAACGCGGGCGCGCGCGCGGTCGAGCTCAGCGCCGAGGACATGCGCCGGATCGACGCCGTCGCGCCGTTAGGCGTCGCGGCGGGGACACGCTATCCGGAGGCGGGGATGCACACCGTGAACGGGTGAGCGCGTCGCGCTGTAGCGGCAACATGAACGTCGGGTAAACGCGGACGGCGTTGCCCGCGCCGTCCCTCCGTCGCTACGTTGGTGGGACATCATGCCGCCCCGTCCCCGCCGTGAGCTTTTCGACTTCGCCAAGAAGTTCGTCGCCGACCGCATCGACGACGATCCCTTCGGGCTGAACGAGGAGTTCGCGCCGCCACGCCTGACGTCAAAGGCCATCACGAGCATCCCACTCATGTCCCGCTCCCGCGAGAAGATCCTCAACAACCTCGACGAGATGTACCGCGAGGCATTCGAGCGCGCGAAGGCGACGGGCGACGCGAGCCAGATGGCCGCGCTCGACTTCGCCTACCGCCGCGAGCAGCTCTACTTCGAGATCCTCCTCGACGTCCGCGACGCGATGGAGCGGCGATAGGACGCAGGAGAGTGAGGAGAGTAAGGCGAGTAAGGGGAGTAAGGAACGGCCACCTGGCAGTCACTTACTCCCCTTACTCCCCTAACTCGCCTTACTCTCCTGCCTCCAGATCAGCGATGCCGCGATCGAGAGGCCGAGCGTCACGACGATCACGATGAGCGACGCGAGAATCGGCACCGTGAACCACTTCTCCCCGAGCATCTTCACGCCGATGAAGCTCAGGATCACGGCCAGCCCGTACTTCAGCAGATAGAAGCGCTGCACCACGTCGGCGAGCAGGAAGTACATCGAGCGCAGGCCGAGGATGGCGAAGATGTTCGACGTGTAGACGATGAACGGATCGCGCGTCACCGCGAAGATCGCCGGGATGGAATCGATCGCGAAGATCAGGTCCGTGAACTCGACCAGCACGAGCACCAGGAGCAGCGGCGTTGCGACGCGGCGCCCGTTCTCGATGCTGAAGAACTTCTGGCCGTTGTACTCCGACGTCACGGGAAGGACCCGCCGCACCATGCGGACGATCGGATTCTCCTCGCCGTTGAAGTCGTCGTCCCCCTTGAACGCCATCCGCACGCCGGTGACGACGAGCATCGCGCCGAAGATGTAGAGCACCCAGTGGAAGCGCGCGAGCAGCAGGGTGCCGAGGCCGATGAACGTGCCGCGCATGACCAGCGCGCCGACGATCCCCCAGAAGAGCACGCGGTGCTGATACTTCTGCGGGATGCGGAAGTAGGAGAAGATCAGCACGATCACGAAGATGTTGTCGACGCTGAGCGACTCCTCGATCACGTAGCCCGTGACGAAGGTCAGCGCCGCGTGCGTCGAATGCAGCGCCCAGAGTCCCGCCGCGAAGATCATCGCCAGCGTGACCCAGACCCCGACCCAGATCCCCGCTTCCCGCGGCCGCACCACGTGCGCCTTGCGGTGGAAGATCCCGAGGTCGAGGGAGAGCATCGCGAGGACGAACGCGTTGAACCCGACCCAGAACCAGATGTTCGTTGCCATCGGCCTCCCCGCCGCGGTGTCTCGTCCCCGGCACGGGGAAAAAAGAAAGCGAGACCCTACGGCACGTTGTTCGTGACGTAGTGGTCTCGCCAGGGTCACCGACCCGTCGAACGACCGGGAGCGCCGCGGCGCTCCGTGATGACGATCGTCCGCCCCGGCTCCGCGCGCTGTTCACTCGCGTGATGCCGGCAGGCTACTCCCCACTGTTCGCCGAACGCAAACATCCTCCGCGCGCCGCGTCAAGCTCGGCCCGCATCTGTTGCCGGTGCCGCGGGGCAGGGCTACCATTGGAAACTCTCCCCCAGCTCATGCCCTCACTCCGCCGCGCGCGCACGGTCGGCTTCCTCGCCGCGATTCCGCTCCTCCTCCCGGGCTGCATGATGCACCGCCCATCCGCCGGCGAGCCCGTCTCGCTTGCGATCGTCAACGCGCGAGTCTGGACCGGCGACCCGCGCCGCCCCTGGGCCGACGCCGTCGCCGTGCGCGGCGAGCGCATCGCCGCCGTCGGCTCCAGCGCCGAAGTGCGGAAGATGGCCGTTTCCACGACACGCGTGGTCGACGCGAAGGGACAGATGCTCGTCCCGGGGTTCCAGGACTCGCACGTCCACTTCATCGACGGTGGCTTCCGGCTCGCCTCGGTGCAGCTCCGTGACGCGCGGACTCCCGCGGAGTTCATTGCACGGGTGAAGGCGTTCGCCGCGACCCAGCCGAAGGGAAGCTGGATCACCGGCGGAGACTGGGACCACGAGCAGTGGGGCGGAGAGCTCCCGCAGCGGTCCTGGATCGACTCGGTGACCCCCGACAATCCGGTCTGGATCAACCGGCTCGACGGGCACATGAGCCTCGCCAACTCGGCCGCTCTCCGTGCCGCCGGGGTGACGCGCTCCACCGCCGACGTCGCGGGCGGAACGATCGTGCGCGACGCGAGCGGCGAGCCGACCGGGATCCTCAAGGACAACGCGAGCTGGCTCGTCGACCAGCACGTGCCCCCGCCGAGCGAGGCGCAGAACGATCGCGCGCTCGACGCGGCGACGCGCTACGTCGCCGCGCGAGGAGTCACGTCCGTGCACAACATGGGGACGTGGGACGATCTCGCGACCTTCGAGCGTGCGCGGGCGGCGGGACGGCTCATCACGCGCATCTACGCCGTCGTCCCGCTCGCGAGCTGGGCGCGCCTGCGCGACACCGTCGCCGCCCGCGGTCACGGCGACGCGTGGGTCCGCATCGGCGGGCTGAAGGGCTTCGTGGACGGATCGTTAGGCAGCCACACCGCCGCCTTCCTCCAGCCGTTCACCGACGCCCCGAACGACAGCGGACTGCTCGTCAACACGCCGCGGGACCTCTACGACTGGACCTCCGGCGCGGACCGCGCGGGACTGCAGGTGATCGTGCACGCGATCGGCGACCGCGCCATCCGCACGCAGCTCGACATTTTCGAGCGCGTCGCCCGCGAGGATGGGCCGAGGGACCGCCGCTTCCGCATCGAGCACGCGCAGCACATCGCGCCGCCCGACATCGCGCGCTTCTCCTCACTCGGCGTGATCGCGAGCATGCAGCCCTACCACGCGATCGACGACGGACGCTGGGCCGAGAAGGTGATCGGCCCCGAGCGCATCCGGACGACCTACGCCTTCCGCTCCCTCCTCGAGAGCGGCGCGCGGCTCGCGTTCGGGAGCGACTGGTTCGTCGCCCCGCCGACGCCGCTCGAGGGGATCTACGCGGCCGTCACGCGGCGTACTCTCGACGACCGCAACCCGAACGGCTGGGTGCCCGAGCAGAAGATCGGCGTCGAGGACGCGTTGCGCGCGTACACGCTCGGCGGCGCGTACGCCTCGTTCAGGGAGAAGGACATGGGCTCGATCGAGCGCGGCAAGCTCGCCGATCTCACTCTCATCGACCGCGATCTCACCCGCATCCCGCCGGAGACGATCCGCGACGCACAGGTCGTGATGACCATCGTCGGCGGACGCGTCGTCTACGAGCGCGGCGCGGCCGGCTCGGCGCCACAGGAATGACGATGCGCAACCGCTATTGCCTGCTTCTCGTGTTCGCCTCGCTCGCGGCGTGTCGCGGCGGATCGACGCCCGCTGATTCGACGGCCGTCGACACGGCGCGCGCGCGTCGGAGCGCGGGAGATCTCAGCGCTCCGCCCGCCGTGAGCCCGGGCAACG
>JABFXM010000081.1 GCA_013361745.1 Gemmatimonadaceae bacterium
GAACGGTTGGCTCGCCTTCGACTCGCCCCTCGGGATGCGGCGCCTCGCACCGATCCCGCCCGAATGGAGCAACCTCCCGGATGTCGCTCTGGTTCAGCTCTGCCGTCAGGCAAGCGAGAGCGCGCGCTCGCGGCGCCGCCTCATAGAGTAGCCGCCGAGCGCGCGCCGGCCGTCAGCGCGCCTCCGGGTCGACCGCGCGGCGATGGAAGTCCGTCGGGTTCTCCCGCTGCACGTCGCGTGGGAAGCTCTTCGCGAGCAGCTCGGCGAGCGCGTCGCCCGGCAGGCTCGCCCAGTCATCGGGCCACTGCGTCAGCTCGAGGATTCGCGCGCCGGAGTTGAAGCGGAGAACCTGGCGCATCGCGCCGGCGCCCGCGCCCCTCGGATCGGGCGACGTCCATTCGGCGACCGTCCAGAAGCCGCCGCCCGGGAACCGGAATGTCCGCGCCACCGGCCGCCGGCGAACCGCCATCGCCTCCGCCGCGGCGATCGCTTCCGCCGCCGCGCGCCCATGCGGGCCTGAGGTGCGTTCGCCACGAACCGGCTTCGCGGCGTGCAGCCACTCGTCGAGCTGCTCGACCGGCGCCGTTTCTCACTCTCGCGGGATCGGGGTGAGGCGGCACTTCGCCGTTCCATCGACCGACTCGAAGGCGAGCCATCCGCTGAGAAAGTCGCGCATGTAGTCTTCAGCGCGCGTCGACGGATGCAATGTTTCCGCGGACACGTCCCAGGCGCGCCACGCGCGTCCCGCCCGATCGTTGAATTCCCGGAGTGGCATCCTCATCCATGGAGGCATCGCCCATGCCAGCCGGGCGCGACCATGAGGGCGCGTGCTGTGCCCTAGCGCACAACTTGCGTTTCTTGTGACTGTACTCTCTGGAGAGAAAACGTTGAGCGATCCGCAGCGCGGCAATGCCGACAGCGCGCCACAGGCGTGCGCGCTCTGCCACGAGCCGATGGATGCATCCGAGACCGCAGTCGCCGTTAGGCGGGCGAACGGAATGCCCGGACTCGTGCACCCGGCCTGCTATCCCACCTACTCCGCACGCGAGAAGGCGCTCGGCAACACGAGCGTCGCCGAGTCGCCCCTGCGCGATCTGAGCACGCCGCGGGAGCGCGACGCGGAACAGACACCCTGACGCGTCGTGCATGGAGGTCCGATGGACCGGCCAGGAAAAGCACATGGCCGCATCGCCAGGAAGACGATGCGGCCATGTGGACGAAGTGGGCCTGGGTAGAGTTGAACTACCGACCTCACGCTTATCAGGCGTGCGCTCTAACCACCTGAGCTACAGGCCCGGCACCTTCGTGAACAGCTTCGAATTCTAACCACTCGTCGCGGGCAGATCAACCTGGCCGGGACTCAGCGAGTGCGCGCCCGCTCGATCGCATCGAGCACGTCGAAGCCGCTCGAGAGCTGGATCGCCACCGCGTGCCCGTCGGCGAGCGGAACCCGGGCCGTCGGCGCCACCTGCCAGCGGTCGCGCCGGTACGTCAGCTTCAGCGTCTGCGAGGCGGCCAGCCGATAGCCTACTCCGAATTCCGCGTCCGCGACCTTCACCGCGGACGCCGGCCAGAGGGTGCCGACCGGTTTCAGGTACGGGTACGCGTTCGACTCGACGCGCAGCGAGGAGAAGAGCCGCGGCGTCATCGCGTACGTCCCCTCGCCGTACCACGCCGCGCCGTGCACCATGCGCGCATGCCCGGGCACTTCGTGCCACGCGTGCGCCAGCTCCCCACGCAAATCGACGTACCCCGCGCTCAGCTCGACGTCCGTCGCCGCGACTCGCTGCTCGTAGCTGCTCCACCGTCGCCCGGCGAGGGCGCGCGGATCGACGCTCGCGCTCAGGTACGGCCCGATCGTTCCCGACACGCCGACGCGGATCCCCGTGTACGGCGTGATCCCTCCACCGGCCGCGATGCGCGGCCTCGGCGAGGGGTGCGGCATATAGCGGTCGTTCGACACCGGCAGCGAGACGACGCCGACGCGGTAATCGGCGAGGTCCGTCTTCCCGCTCACGCGGAGGCCCGTCGGGTACACAACCCCGTACGCATCCGGCTCGCCGACGAGCGGATTGCGCGTCGAGAGATGGCGGCTCGCGAACATGCCGACGATCGGCGAGATGATCCCCGCGTCGATCACCAGCGCGCGCGAGCGCGTATAGCGAATCCCCGCCTGCTCGACTGACGTCTCGATTCCTTCCTCCGCGGCCGACCCGCCCTCCACCTCACCCTGGGCATAGAAGACCAGGCCACTCACCGGCTCGACCGCCGACCAGACGCAGAGCCGTGCCAGCCCCGCCGGCCGTCCGGCATTGCGCGCGAGTAGCGCCGATCGTGAGTCGGTGGACCATCCCTCGAGGTCGAGGAGCCCCTGCACGAGCGCCCGCTCCTGCGCCCGCGCCGGATGCGCGAGGCACGCCAGCGCCAGCAGGACGCCCGCGCGACCCGTGATGCTCCGCCTCACCGCGCGGCGTCGAGCACTTCGCGAACCTTCCATGCGAGGCTGATTGGTGTGAACGGTTTCCCGAGAAACGCCGCCGTGGGCTCGAGGCGATAGCTGCTGATCGTGTCGTCCGCGTACCCCGAGACGTACAGCACACGAACCGCGGGCTGCAGCGGTGCGAGCCGGGTCGCGAGCATCGGCCCGCTCATCTCCGGCATCACGACGTCGGTGATCACGAGATCGATCGTGCCCGGCATCGCTCGCGCGAGCGCGAGCGCCGCGAGCCCGTTCTCCGCGCCGTGCACGATGTAGCCGTGCTCGCGCAGCGTACGTTCGGCGAGCGACCGCAGGATCGGCTCGTCCTCCACGAGGAGGATCGTCTCGCTTCCGCGCGGGGCCGCCACCGCATCGATCGCGCTCGCGGACGCGACCGGTGACGCTTCCGTCGCCGGCAGCTCGATCATGAACAGGGTGCCCACGCCCGGCTCGCTCTCCACCTCGATCCGGCCGCCCGACTGCGTGACGATGCCGTAGACGGTCGCCAGGCCGAGCCCCGTTCCCTTCCCGGGCTCCTTCGTCGTGAAGAACGGCTCGAAGACGCGCGTGCGCGTCGCTTCGGACATTCCGGTCCCCGTGTCGCGCACGAGCAGGCGCACCCATCCCGCCGACGCACCCCGCCCGTTCTCCGTCGCGATCGTCAGCGTGCCGCCGTTAGGCATGGCGTCCCGCGCGTTCACCACCAGGTTGACGATCACCTGCTCCAGCTGGCCGGGGTCCGCGTGGACCCGCGACAGCGCCCGCTCGTGCTCCGTGCGCAGCTCGATGTGCTCGCCGATGAGCCGGCGCAGCATGGGCTCGACGCCGGCGACGATCTCGCCGAGGTCGAGCACGCGCGGCTGCATGAGCTGCTTTCTCCCGAACGCGAGGAGCTGCCGGGTCAGGTGCGACGCGCGTTCCGCCGCGCCGGCGACCTGCTTGAGGTCCTCCGCCGCGACACGTCCCTGCCCCGCCTGCACGAGCGCGAGCTGCGTGAAGCCGGAGATCACCGTCAGCAGATTGTTGAAGTCGTGGGCGACGCCACCCGCGAGCGTCCCGATCGCCTCGAGCTTCTGCGATTGGCGAAGCTGTTCGTCCCGCTCGCGCAACGTGCGCTCGGCGCGCTCGCGCTCCCGGATCTGGTGCGTCAGCACGCGGTTCGACTCGGCGAGCTCGGCGCCGCGCCGCTCGAGCGCCTCACGCTCCGCGGCGAGCGAGTCGATGAGCTGATGGTACGACTCGCTCAGCGATCGCAGCTCGAACGCCTCCCCGTCCGCATCGAGACGCCGCTCGGGCGCGCCGATCGGCGCCGGCGATCGCATCGCGCCGACGAGCCGGCGCAGCGGACGGAGCACACCGCCCGACACCAGCGCCGTGCCGAGTCCGACGAGGATGACCGCCGCTCCGCCCCACAGAAGGAACGTGAGGAGCAGGCTCCGCGTGAGCGCGCGCTCGGCCGGCGCGAGCGTGTACAGCAGGTGCATCGTGGCGAGCTCGCCGTCGGAGGTGAGACCGAGCGGCAGCGCCGCCGAGAGAAACTCACCGCCCGCCGCGCCGGGACTCGTCAGCTGGTTCGCGCGCTCGCGCGGGACCGTGCTCGCGAGGACTCGCCGCGGCGTGCGCACGACGAGGTCACCCTCGAAGAGGCGGGCCAGTGGAGCGAGTCGCGCGTCGCTCAGTGCGTCGCCCGTCACCAGTGCGCCGATCAGGTATCCGTCGAGGACGATCGGCACCGCGGCCGCCTGGTACGAGACGCCGCCCATCTCGACGACGCCGAGGCTCGCGCTGTCGACGGCGGCGTCCGCGTCGAGCGCGTGATGGACCATGGGCACCGACTCGAGCGATCGCGTCGCCGGGGCCGGCACGCGCGCGATCGACGAGGCGAGCGGACGTCCGTGCTCGTCGGTGACGATGAGGAGATCGTTCGCCGAGGCTTCCCGCAGGTTCTCGATCTCGCGCTGAAGCGTCGCGTGCAGCTCGGGTCGCGCCGAGCCGCGGGCCGGCTCGTCGCGAAAGGTCTCG
>JABFXM010000002.1 GCA_013361745.1 Gemmatimonadaceae bacterium
GTCCTCGTGCGCGATGGCGGCGCCGATGCCGGGAGCGCTGCCGCCGGGAGCGCTGCCGCCGGGAGCGCTGCCGCCGGCCTGACCGCCGGCCGGACGACGTGATCGAGCTCGCGGGGGTCGGCCGCACCTATTCGCCGTTAGGCGGCCGGCCGCTCCGCGCCGTGGACGACATGACGTTCACCGTCCGCGCCGGAGAGGTGTTCGGGATCGCCGGCCCGAACGGCGCGGGCAAGTCCACCATGATCTCGATGCTCCTCGGCTTCCTCCCGCCGAGCGAGGGGCGGATCATGGTGGACGGTCGCGCGCCGCGGGAATTCGTCGAGCGCGAGGGGATCGGCTACCTCTCCGAGCTGATCGACATCAACCCGCGCTGGCGCGCCCGCGAGACGATGGTGCGCTTCGCGACGCTCGCGGGCGTCCCCGCCGCGGAGCTCGATGCGCGGGTGGACGCGCAGATGCGCGCGATGGCGCTCGACGAGCACGCGCGGAAGCGGGTGAAGGAGCTCTCGAAGGGGACGCGCCAGCGGCTCGCCCTCGCCCAGGCGCTGCTCGGGGAGACGCGGGTGCTCATCCTCGACGAGCCGACGCACGGGCTCGACCCGCTCTGGACGCAGCGCTTCCGCGAGCTGCTCCCGACGCTGCGGCGTCCCGATCGGGCGATCATCGTCGCCTCGCACAACCTCGACGAGCTGGAACGGCTCGCCGACCGGGTGGCGATCGTCGACCGCGGCAGGCTGCAGCGCATCGTCGCGACGCGCGGCGCGGTGAGCGAGACGGTGGTGACGCGATATCGCATTGCGTATCGCGGCGCGGACGACGCGCTGCGCGAGGTCTTTCCCGACGCGGCGCCGCTCGGCCCCGGCGAGGTCGAGGTGCGGGTGGCGGGGCTCGAGGCGCTGAACCGCGGGCTCGCCACGCTGATCGGGCGCGGGGTGCTCATCGTGGCGGCGAGCCCGTCGTACTCGGCGCTCGAGGAGCAGTTCCGGCAGGTGGTGCGGAGCGACCCATGAGAGCGCGACTGGCGCGATACGGTCTCTGGCAGGCGCGCGACTTTGTCTTCGAGCGCGGCTTCCCCATCCTCCTCATCGGCGCGCTGCTGATCTTCGCGGTGCGCGAGGGACTCAACGAGCCGGCGCGCGCGATCATCGCCGCCGGGGGTGACGATGCGCGCTTCCTCGGCGCGCGGGTGATGCAGCAGGTCCTCGAGGGGACCTGGTTCGTCTTCGCGCTGATCGCGGTGCACGGGATCAGCGGGAACGATCGGAGCAGCGGGCGCTTCCGCTTCATCTTCGCGAAGCCGGTGAGCGTGCTGCGCTACTACGCGCAGGCGTACGCGATCGGCGGTCTGCTCACCATGGTGTGCGCGGCGCTCGTGATCGCGGGGACGACCATGATCGCGCCGATCGCCGGCACGACGGCGCGGGACGCGCTCGCCGTCTATCTCGCGGCGTGGCTGCTCGTCGGCGGGATCTGCTTCTTCTTCTCGGCGATCTGGCGCTTCGACTGGGTCGCGACGGCGGCCGCCGTCGGCGCCGCCGGTTATCTTGCGAGCCACTGGGCCGGCGCGGCGTGGCTGCGGCCGCTTCCGCCCGTGCTCCCGCTCTGGCGGCAGGCGGCGCTGCTGAAGGAGATGGCGCCTCTCGATTGGCGGGGGCTCGTCTGGGCCGGCGCGTACGGCGTCGCATGCTTCCTGCTCGGGCTCGTCGTCCTCCGCCGCCGACCGCTCGCGACCTGACATGACCACGATCCTCCGCTCGACCCTCCCGCCCGGCGCCCTGCCGGCGCTTCCCCGCGACTCGGTGAAGCGCGTCGTCCTGCCTAACGGGCTGACCGTCCTCTTCCGCCGCGACACCTCGGCGCCCGTGGCCGCGGTCGTCACCTACGTGAAGGCCGGCTACTTCGACGAGACCGACGACATCGTCGGCATCGCGCACGTCCTCGAGCACATGTTCTTCAAGGGGACGACGAAGCGCCGCGTCGGCGAGATCGCGAAGCAGACCAAGGCGGCGGGCGGCTACCTGAACGCGCACACGATCTACGACCACACGAGCTACTACGCGGTGCTCCCGGCGCGGGGCTTTCTCGAGGGGCTCGAGGTGCAGGCCGACGCCTACGCCGACTCGGTGATCGACGCCCGCGAGCTCGCGAAGGAGCTCGAGGTCATCATCCAGGAGGCGAAGCGGAAGACCGACAACCCGGCCGCGCTCTCCACCGAGACCCTCTACGAGCTGCTGCACGACCGGCATCGCATCCGCCGCTGGCGCATCGGCAAGGAGGACGAGCTGCGCGCGCTGAGCCGCGACCAGCTCGTCGCCTTCTACCGCAACTTCTACCGGCCGAGCAACACGATCCTCTCCGTCGTCGGCGACCTCGACGAAGAGGAGACGCTGCGGCAGATCGAGCGGCTCTACGGCGCGATCCCCGACGCCGGCGTCACGCGCTCGGTGGGACCGAGCGAGGACAGGGCACTGGGTTTCCGCTGCCGCGAGCTCTCGGGGGACGTCGCCGAGACGCAGCTGGTGCTCGGCTGGCGGACGGTGCCCGCCGAGTCGCCCGACACGCCGCTGCTCGACATCGCGGCGACGGTGCTCGGCGCGGGACGCGCGTCGCGGCTCTATCGCGCCGTGCGCGAGCGCCAGCTCGCGGCGAGCGTCAGCGCCTACGACTACGGGATCACCGAGGTCGGCGTCTTCGTCGTGCACGCGGAGACGACACCGGAGCACACGCTGCAGGCGGGGCGCGCGATCTGGTCGCAGATCGACGAGCTGCGTCGCAACGGGCCGGGCGAGTCGGAGCTGGAGCGCGCGCGGCGGCTGTACGAGGCGCGCTGGGTGCGCCGCTTCGAGACGATGGAGGGGCAGGCGAACTACCTCGCCGAGTGGGAGGCGATGGGCGACTGGCGGCTGGGCGACGCCTTCCTCGAGCGCATCATGACCGCGACGCCGGCGGAGGTGCGCGAGGTAGCCGAGCGCTACCTCGACCCCGACCAGGCGGGCGTCGTGATCTACAGGCCGGCGAGCGCGCCGCCGGTGATCCGCTCGCCGCGGATGCTGCGCGAGGAGCTCGCGCTCGGCGCGCCCCCACTCGAGGCGGACGCGCCGCGTCCGGCGCGGATGGCGACTCCGCTCTCCTCGACGCCGCTGCGCGAGCGCGAGGAGAAGGGGGTTGTCGTCTACCGGACCAATCAGGGCGTGCCGATTCTCGTGCGACGGAAGCCGGGCGCGGCGCTCGCGAGCATCGGCGTGCTCGCGCTCGGCGGCGCGGTGGAGGAAGCGGCGGACGAGGCGGGTCTGACGATGCTGATGGCGCGCACCGCGACGAAGGGGACGGCGACGCGCACCGCCGCGCAGATCGCCGAGGACGCGGAGATGCTCGGCGGGAGCATCGGCGTGTCGGTGAGCGCGGAGAGCTTCGGCTGGTCGATGACGGTGCCTAACGCGCGGGCCGCGGCGGCGGTCGAGCTGCTCGCCGACGTGGTGCAGCGGCCCTCCTTCCCGGAGGAGGCGTGCGAGACGGAGCGCACGGTGGCGATCGCCGACGCACGCATGCTGCGCGACGACATGTACCGGTGGCCGCTGCTGCTCGTCGAGCGAGCGTGGGCGGGTCACCCGTACGGCCAGCCGGCGAGCGGGAACGAATCGACGCTGCGCAACATCGGCGTCGGGCGGATCCTCGAGTGGCACGCGCAGCGCGTGCTGCACGCGCCGATCGTGCTGGCGATCGTCGGCGACGTCGACCGCGACGAGGCGGCGGCGCTGCTGGCGGGGGAGCTCTCCGAGCTGCGCGTCGCCGACGCGCACCACACGACGCCGCCGGAATGGACGCACGATGTCGGGGAGAGCGTCGAGACGCGCGACAAGGCGCAGACCGCGCTCGCGATCGGCTTCGCCGGTCCGTCGCGCTCCGACGACGATCGCTACGCGGCCGCGCTCACCGCGAGCATCGCGAGCGGCCTCGGTGGCCGCTTCTTCGACGAGCTGCGCGACCGCCAGTCGCTCGCCTACACCGTGAACGCCTTCAACGCCGAACGCCGGAGCGCGGGGATGTTCGTGTCGTACATCGCGACGTCACCGGAGAAGGAGGATACGGCGCGCGCGGGACTGCTGCGCGAGTTCGAGAAGCTGCGCGAGACGCCGGTGACGGCGGAGGAGTTGCGGCGCGCGCAGCGCTACGCGATCGGCACGAACGCGATCCGGCAGGAGAGCAGCGCCGCGCAGCTCGGAGACCTGCTCGACGCGTGGGCGTGCGGGACGCTCGCGGAGCTGAGCGAATTCGATGCGAAGGTCGAAGAGGTGACCGCTGCTCGAATCCTCGAGGTGGCGAGGAGGTACTTCGATCCGGAACGGAGAGTGGAAGGCGTAGTGCGGGGGACTGGCCGGAAGGTTTGAGGACGGGGCGGGAGTTTTGGAACCCGCCCCGCAGTTTCGAAAAAACCCCCGCATCG
>JABFXM010000001.1 GCA_013361745.1 Gemmatimonadaceae bacterium
CCACGACAGGCACCATCTCGCCCGGGGCGAGGGGAGCGTCGGGGACGAGCAGCCACTCGCGCCTGGCGACGATCGTCGTCGCGCAGCCGTGGTCCGCGCGCTCCGCGCCGCGGCCGGCGGCGATCCCCGCGGCGGCCATCGCGGCGAAGGCGGCGACCGCCGGCCGCCGGCGCCCCAGCGCGACGAGCAGCAGCGCCGCGACGAGCGCGGCACCCATGCCTAACGTTCCGTGGAGGCCGGCGAGGAGCCCGCCGCCGTAGCAGAGCAGCGCGATCGCGACGAGCGGCATCGGGCATTCGCCCGCGCCGCTTCGCTGTCAGCGGACGGTGGGCGTTCCGGTGGGCGGGGTGAGATGCCGCGGCTGCGCGGCGACGGTCTTGATCGCGTTCAGCACGACGGCGATGAGCTGCGCGCGCCCCGACTCCGACTGCAGCTCGAGGCGCGACAGCACCGCCCCCGGCTGCGGCGGCTCGCCGCTCGCGTAGCGCGGACGAACATGATTGAGCGCGTGGGCGATCGCGTCATCGCGGCACTTCGCGCAGCCGCAGAACCCCGCGACCTGACCCTTCACCTGCTCGTACGCGTCGACGATCGCGTCTTCGGCGATGTTCTTCATCCGGCCATCGGGAGAGGCTGGCGCTCGCGCACGACGGCGCCGGTGAACGTCGAGCCGGTGGTGCCCGTCAGCTCGACGGTGAGGTACCGACCGAGCATCGACTCGTCGCCCGGGACCAGCACGGTCTTGAAGTCGCGCGTCCGCGTCTGCAGCAGCTCCTGTCCGCGCCGAGCCACCTTCTCGACGAGCACTTCGTGCCGGCTGCCGAGCAGGCGGAGGTTCCTCGCGCGTGAAGCAGTGCGAACGGTATCGATCAGCCGCGCCAGCCGCTCCGACGCGACCTCGTCGGCGACGGTCTCGCTCGCCGGCATGCGCGTCGCCGGCGTGCCGTCGCGCGGGGAGAACTTGAAGGTGAAGGCGTCCTCGAAGGCGAGCTCGCGCACCGCGCTCAGCGTCTCCTCGAAGTCCTCATCCGTCTCACCGGGAAAGCCAACGATGACGTCGGTCGTCAACGCGAGCCCGGGGATCGCCGCGCGCAGACGCGCCACGCAGTCGAAGTATCCCTCTCGCGTGTAGCGACGCAGCATCCGCTTGAGGATGCGCGTCGAGCCGCTCTGCATCGGCAGGTGCACGTGCTCGCACACCGACGGCACCTCCGCCATCGCGGCGACGACGCGGTCGCTGAAGTCGTTCGGGTGCGGGCTGGTGAAGCGCACGCGCCTGACGCCCGGCACCGCGCCGACGGCGCGGAGGAGATCGGCGAAGTCGTGCGTCCCGTCGTCGTACGAGTTCACCGTCTGGCCGAGCAGCACGATCTCGCTCATGCCGTCGGCGACGACCTCGTGCGCCTCGCGCACGACCTCGGCGAGGCGGCGCGACCGCTCGGGGCCGCGCGTCGTCGGCACGATGCAGTAGGTGCACTTGTAGTCGCACCCGCGCTGCACGGGGATCCACGCCTTCACCCGGTCGAAGCGGCGCGGCGCGAAATCCTCGTAGTGCTCCTCGAGATCGAAGGTCGTCGCGATCGCGCGCTCGCCGCGCCTCGCGCCCTCGACGAGCGTCGGCAGCGCGCGGTAGCCGTCGGGGCCGATGACGAGGCTGACGTGCTTCGCCTTGTCGAGCAGCTGCGGACCGAGCCGCTGCGCCATGCACCCGGTGACGCCGACGACGGTGTGCGGCCCCATGAAGCGACGCAGCTCGCCGAGTCGCCCGATGACACGCTGCTCCGCATGGTCGCGGATCGCGCAGGTGTTGACGAGGATGACGTCGGCGCCGTCGGGACGATCCACCGCATCGTAGCCGCTGGCCGCCAGCTTCCCGAGCATGAGCTCAGAGTCGCTGACGTTCATCTGGCAGCCGTAGGTCTCGATGTAGACCGTCGGTCGGGAGCTGGAATCCATGGGCGATGACGGGGGGTGGGAAGCGGCTAAATATAACCCCGACAGCCGGTTGCCGCGACGCCTCGCCTTCGGCCGCCTTCGTCCCGTGACCTCGCGCACCGGCTGGATACTGCATGTTGCGTTTCTTTCCAGCGGACTCACGCGTCACAATGACAGCAGTGCCTGCTTCGGACCGGTGACGTGGGTCGCCGGACCGCCGGAGCGGATACCTCTCTGTCGTGTCACTCACTCGCGAGGGACTGGAATGCGGACGAGACTCGTCAAGGCTACACTCTTCACCGCCGGGATGCTCGTCGCGTCGCTCCCGGCCCACGCGCAAGGCTACGTCGAGCTGGGCGGCTTCGGGACGTACACGAAGTTCGACCCGACCATGGGCCTCAAGGCGCGCAACACCGGCGGCGCCCGCCTGACCTTCGCCTCGGGCGAAGGGCTCGCGACCTTCCTCCTCGAGGGAGAGGCGTCCTACTACGCCTTCGACGCGGGCTCCGGCATCACCCTCCGCATGCTCCCGGGCCGCGCGCGCCTCGCGTACGCGCCGACCTTCGGACACCTCGGGCTCGTCCTTGGCGGCGGCGCGGTGCGCAACCAGTACCTCAAGCTCCCCGGCGCCAAGCAGGCGTTCCACGAGTGGGGCTATACGGGCGACGTCGGTCTCCGTCTGCAGATGGGCAACTACATGTCCTTCCGCGTCGACGGGATCATCGACTATCTGACGCACCCGCTGAACGCGTCGCCGACGATCACGCGCAACACCAACCGCACCCTCCAGGCGGGGCTCAGCTTCCCGCTCTGGATGTCGCGCAGCGAGCCGAAGGCGGAGCCGACTCCGGTCGCGGCCGCGCCGGCGCCGGCGCCCGCACCCCGTCGCGATGACGTCGCCGAAGCGCCGGCGAAGCAGCCGCCCCTTCCCGACGCGGACGGCGACGGCGTGCCTGACGCGCGCGATCAGTGCCCCGCGACGCCGGCCGGCGCGACTGTCGACGCGATGGGTTGCCAGACCTACCGCGACAGCGATGGCGACGGCGTCATCGACGCGAAGGACATGTGCCCCGGCACGGCGCCCGGAACGGCGGTGGACGGCCATGGCTGCCCGCTCGTCGCCGACAGCGACAACGACGGCGTTCCGGACACGCGCGACCGCTGCCCGAACACTCCCGCCGGCACCGCGGTGAACTCGGTCGGCTGCTCGCAGCCGGAGCCCGAGGCGGACTCGGATCACGATGGCGTGCCGGATTCGCGCGACCGCTGCCCGGCCTCGCCGGTCGGCCAGCCGGTGGACTCGACGGGCTGCAACCCGACGCCAGCTCCGGCCGCCGCTCCCGCGCCTCTCTTCAAGAACAACGAGCGCACGGTGACGCTGCGCGGCGTGAACTTCGCCGCGTGGAAGGACGACCTCACCCAGTCCTCGATGGCGGTGCTCGACGACGTGGCGCGGCAACTGAACGACGCGCCCTCGATCAAGGTCGAGGTCTCGGGCCACACCGACAACGGTGGCAGCTACACCCGCAACGTCCGTCTCTCGCTGCAGCGTGCCGAGGCGGTGCGTGCGTACCTGATCATGCGCGGTGTGGCGGCGGATCGCCTCATCGCCCGCGGGTACGGCCCGGATCGTCCGATCACGAGCAACGCGACCGCTGCCGGTCGCGCGCTCAACCGGCGCGTCGAGATGAAGCGCGTCGACTGACGCAGTAGCGGTACGAACGACGGAAGGGCACGCCCGCAAGGGCGTGCCCTTCTGCTTTCTGATCCATCGGCGTCAACAACGGGAGCTACGATAACTACAATTTTCACGGATAAGACGGATCGACACGGATACCGCGATAGCGGTGCAGTTCGATCCGTGTGCATCCGGTCGATCCGTGAAGATTGTAGTTCTCGTTGTTGAATCGCGCCGCGTCGCCCGGCCAGGCTCGCCGAGGGGAGCACACGGCCATCGCTCAGAGCGACGCGCGCACCGTCGCCTTGGTCGCCGTCGGGTGGCGGGGGAGGCGGAAGTGGAAGGCGCTTCCCCGCCCCTCGTCGCTCTGGACCCAGATCCGTCCGCCGTGCGCCTCGACCGCCAGCTTGCAGAAGGCGAGGCCGAGTCCGGAGCTGCGCACGCGCGGAGCGTTAGGCGTGCGCACCTGCTCGAACTTCCGGAAGATCAGCTCCTGGTACTCCTTCGGGATCCCGGGGCCATTGTCGGCGACCGTGAAGAGCACGCCGTCGCCGTCGAGTCGCGCCGAGAGATGCAGCTCGACGGCGCGCGCCGAGTGCGTGATCGCGTTCTGGATCAGGTTCGCGAAGACGCGGCGCAGGAGCGTTCCGTCGGCCTCGAACACCGGGACGTCGTCGCCGATGTCGGTGTGCACGACGACGCCTTCCTGCTGGAAGCGGAGCCGCCATTCGTGGACGATCTCGGAGAGGAGCGCGGCCGGCGCCGTCGGCGCGAGCTGGAGGGTGATCGTCGTCTCCTCGAGCCGCGCGACCTCGAGCAGATCCTCGATGAGCGCGAGCAGATCCTCCGCCTTCGCTTCCGCGTCGCCGAGCGCGCGCCGCTGTTCGCCGGTGATGGGGCCGAAGTCGCCGTCGGTCACCATCTCGAGCGTCGCGAGCACGGTCGTCAACGGGCTCTTGAGGTCGTGCACGATCATCTTCATCAGATCGTCGCGGACCTTCTCGAGCTCGCGCATCTTGCGGAACGATTCCTCGAGCGCGTCGGTCGCCGCCTTGAGCTTGATCAGCGACCGCACGCGGGCGCCGAGCACGAGCCGGTTGTGCGGCTTCGTGAGGAAGTCGTCGCCCCCCGCCTCGATCGCGCGGACACGGTCCGTGGTGTCGTTCAGCGCGGTCACGAAGATGACCGGGATGCGCGCGCTGCGCGGGTCGCGCTTGATGCGCCGGCAGACCTCGAAGCCGGTGGCGCGATCCTCGACGCCGAGGTCGCCGGCGGGCATCGAGACGTCGAGAATGCAGAGCTCCGGCCGATGCTCGAAGCACGCGGCGAGGGCACTCGGCCCGTCGTACGCGGAGATCGTGCGGTAGCCCAACGTGTGGAGCTGATCGAAGAGCAGCTCCACGTTCGCCGGTACGTCGTCGGCGACGAGGATCAGCGGCGCGAGACCATCGCCGTTGTCTGTCATCCGGTCAGGGGCGCACGGTCAGTCCGACACCGAGCGTGAAGCTCTTCTCCCCTCCGACGCTGCGACTCGCCCGCTGCCCGAAGATCGAGAGCAGCGCACGGTCGTAGGCGAAGGGCGCGCTGAAGCCGGCGGTGACCGCGTTCTCCTGCACCGCGCCCCACTGCGTGACGCCGCCGCTCACACCACTCGGCGCGTCGTAGGCGAGCGGGCGGTGATGGAACCCCGCGCGCAGCAGCAGGACGCGACCGACGAGCCGCGGCCCCGGCGCCTCGATCCCCGCCGACCATCCGAGACCGTCGCGCGGCTTGGACTCGGTGCTCAGGGGAGCGAGCGCGCTCCATCCGATCCACTCGAGGCCGGCGGCGAGCGTCGTGCGCGACGCGACCTCGTACGCGATCCCCGCGCCGAGGCGGTCGGGGATGTTCCCGGTCGCGACGGTCGAGTCGCGACGCGTGAGGCGCACGGACTCCCCCTTCCGCCCCGAGAGGCCGAGCGAGATCGTGCGATACGGGCGGACGAGGACTCCCGCCGAGAACGCGCTGCCGGAGAAGCGGATGTCC
This sequence comes from Gemmatimonadaceae bacterium, assembly GCA_013361745.1. Lineage (GTDB taxonomy): Bacteria > Gemmatimonadota > Gemmatimonadetes > Gemmatimonadales > Gemmatimonadaceae > JABFXC01. The sequence goes on from JABFXM010000001.1 coordinate 5,639, forward strand.
GCCTGCTGCGAGTACGGGCTGAACTCCGAGCTCGTGGTGGTGGTCGTGCGCGGATCGGCGCGCGAGAGCGAGACGGTCTGCGAGAACCGATCGAGACCGACCATCGCGTGCGCGCCGACGCCGAGCGTGAGCCACGGCTTCGCCGACCAGCCGAAGGCGAGGCGGATGTCGTTCATCCCGCCGTCCGAGGTCGAGACCTGATTCACGTAGAGCGACTCTGCGCCGACGAGCTGCCGGTCGACGGTATTCGTCGACCAGGTGCGGTCGAGCAACGACGAGAGCGAGAGCGCGAATCCGGCGCGGGACCCGATCGGGAGCGCCGCGATCACGACGGGGATGCGGTTCGCGACGGTGTGGAAGCTTCCGGTGGAGACGGTGTTCGTGCGGAACTCTGGCTCGTACTGGAAGTGCAGCCCCGCCGCCTGCCACGCGACGACCGTCGCCGGGTTGAGCGGCGTCGTCTCGTCGAACTCGGTGAGGGCACCGCCGCTCGAGCCGGCGCGCGCGCCGAGTTGGCCCGTGGGATACCCGAAGCCCTGCACGCTCGCGACGCCCTGCGCGCCCAACGGTGCGGCGGCGAGGCCGAGCGAGAGAGCGAGCAGCCTGAGAGTCTGCGGGCGCATCACGGAATCCCCGGCGCGTTACGCGGTACGTAGGTGATCTGGAGAGTCGGACGCGTCGTCGACGACGACTCGAGCGAGTAGAACCACAGCTCGGTGAGATCCGTCCCCTCGGTCGGCAGCTGCAGCACGATCGTATGCGGCACGACCGTGGAATCGACGCCGCTCCAGCGGCGAAGGATCGGCGCGACCTCGATGCTGCGCACGGCGGTGGTGTCGGTCTTCAGTCGCACCTGCGGCAGCCCGCTGATCGCGCCGATGATGCGCCCCGTCGCGTCATAGGTCACCGGCTCGTGGAAGAGCGTGCGCTTCGCGATGTCGCCGACCACCGCCTTCGCGGTGCCGAGCAGCGCCTCGAGCGACGCGGTGTCCTGCGGCTGCGCGGTCGGCGAGGGGAGCTGCGTCAGGCGAAGCGTCGCGCGCACGATCTGCGTCGAGTCGAGCAGGCGCTTCGGGACGTCGAAGGCGAGATACGTTCTCCGCCCCGGAATCCCACCGACCGCGAAGACGCCGGGGGGCGGGGGCGGCGTACCCTTCACCACGAGCGTGTAGTCGGCGAGCTGCGCCTCGACGACCTTGTCGTCGGCCGGCGAGCGCGAGGTCGGAAACCAGGTGAGCAGGGTGTCCTTCGACGTCGTGTCCGCGCCGGAGAAGGCGCGGTACTTCAGCATCGGCTCGCTCCCGCCGCTCGTCGAGCTGAGTCGGATGGTCGTGTTTCCCCCCGACTCGATCCGCAGCCCGATCCGCAGACGCCCATGGCCGACCATCCGCGCGCCGACGATCGAATCGTTGAGCGGGATCCGCATCGTGTCGACGGCGAGCGCCGAGGGAAAGCGGCCCTCGCCGAGCTTCCGCGAGGGGACGAAGAGCGCCGCGACGGGGGCGACGGCAGTGTCGGGCACTCCCGTCGTGTCCACGTCGTACGCGGCGATCACGACCGAGTCGCCCTTCGGGATGAACCGGGTCGACGTGTCGCCTGCGATGAGCACCAGCCGCGACTGCAGCACGCCCCGGATCGTGTCGGTGACCGCGGTCCCGCTCTTCGTCAGCGAGAACGTGCTCGGCAGCGTGTCGAAGCGGACGACGCCTCGGAGGTCGATCGAGCCGTCGGCGCGAGTCGCGAGGAGGATGCGGGGCTCGCTGCCGATCGCCGGTCCGGCGAAGACGGTGCTGTCGACGACGACCCCCTGGATCGTCGTGTCGGCGATGAACACTTCCTGGATCGGGCAGAGATCGGGACACGCCCGGCCGCTTCCCAGCTTTTCGGTGCACGCGGTCGCCACCATCGCGACCGCGAGAATTGCACAGCAGTTACGCAAGACTGACACTCTTGCCCTCGACGTCGAAGCAGTCAACGATCCCCATGATCACGGCGTCCACCGGCCGATCCTTCGTCACCGCCGTCAGGCGGGCGGAGCTCCCGGTGGCGTACAGCACGACCTCACCAACACCCGCGCCGACGCTGTCCACCGCGACGACGTACCCTCCCTCCTTCCCGAGCGACGTCGTGAGATTCTCGACGACGAGGAGCTTGAGCGAGGAGAGCGACGGATCCTTCCGCGTCGCGACCACCGTCCCGACGATCCGGCCGAGCTTCATACGCGTCCGAGCGATGCGGGAGTGAATGGATGCGGCAGGAGGTCGGCGAGATTCCACCGCGCCTCCCGTCCGCGCGCGAAGCTGATCACCGGCAATTCGAGCCCGAACTCGACGAGCACCTGCCGGCAGACACCACACGGCGGCGTCGGCTCATCGGCCTCCGTCACCAGCACCAGCAGCTCGAACTCGCGAACCCCACGCACCACGGCGGACGTCACCGCCGTACGCTCGGCGCAGATGGTCGAGCTGTAGCCCGCATTCTCTACGTTGCAGCCGGGAAAGACGCTGCCGTCCCGTCCCAGCAGTGCCGCGCCGACGCGGAATCCCGAATAGGGCGCGTAGGCGCGGCTCATCGCCTCCTCGGCGCTCGCGCGAAGTCTGTCCACCACCGCGCGCTCGGGTGGCGTCGTCATCCGCGAAGCAGTGTCCGCTCGAAGGAGGTCCCGCGCCCGTGGTACGGGACGCCGAGGTACTCCGCCACCGTCGCCCCGAGATCGGAGAAGGTATCGCGCGCACCGAGCGCCACGGGATGGACCTGAGGGCCGAGCGCGAGCAACGGCACGCACTCACGCGCGTGGTCGGTCGACGGCGTGGTCGGGTCGTTCCCGTGGTCGGCGGTGATGAACAGCAGATCGTCCTCGCGGAGGGCGTCGGTCAGGGTCGGGAGGGCACGGTCCAGCTCGCGGAGCGCTCCATAGAACCCCGCGACGTCGTTTCTGTGCCCGAAGAGCTGGTCGAAATCTACCAGATTGGCGAAGCAAAACCCAACCTGATCGCTCCGCAGCCATTCGAGGATGGCGGCGATCCCCTCGGCGTTCGACGCGGTATGACGGGATCGCAGGTTGCGGCCGGCGAAGAGATCGTCCGTCTTGCCGACTCCCGTGCGCGCGATTCCCGACGCGGCGAGCGTGTCGAGGAGGGTCTCGGAAGGGGGCGCGATCGAGAAGTCGCGGCGGTTCGCCGTCCGGTGGAAGTCGCCCGGCTTCCCGGTGAAGGGCCGCGCGATGACGCGCGACACGTCGTGGGGCGCGACGAGCATCTCGCGCGCGCTCTCGCACGCCGCGTAGAGCTCCGGGAGCGGAACGACCTGCTCGTGCGCCGCGACCTGGAAGACCGAATCGGCGGAGGTGTACACGATCAAGCCGCCGCTGCGCATCTGCTCCGCGCCGTATTCGTCGATGATCGCGGTTCCGCTGCCGACGACGTTCCCGACCACCGTCCGTCCCGTGCGCGCCTCGAACGCGGAGATGACGTCCGGCGGAAATCCGTCGGGGTACGTCGGAAAGGGACGCGCGAGATGGACGCCGGCGATCTCCCAGTGCCCGGTGGTGCTGTCCTTCCCCGCGCTGCGCGGGATCATCATTCCGAAGGCCCCGCGAGGGTTCGCGACCGCCTTCACGCCGGCGAGAGGCTTGATCCGGCCGAGCCCGGCCGCCTCGAGATTCGGCAGGTCGAGCCCACCGACCGCGCGCGCGAGATTGCCGAGGGTGTCGCTTCCCGCATCGCCGTAGCGCGCGGCGTCGGGCGCCTCGCCGATGCCGACGCCGTCGAGGACGAGGATGAGCGCGCGGCGGATCATGCCGCCTCGCGGTAGACGCGGCGCAGCCGCGCGCGCAGCCCGGTGAGCAGCTCGTAGGGCGAAAGCTGCGCGCGCTCCGCGACGTCGGCGACGGTGAGCGTGTCGTCGCCCGCGTTGCCGACGAGCGTCGCGACGTCGCCCGGCGCGCAATCGGTCTCCGTCGCGTCGACCATCGTCATGTCCATCGTGACGAGGCCCGCCACGCGCGCACGCACGCCGTTGAGCAGCACGACGCCGCGGTTCGAGAGCGCGCGGCGGTAGCCGTCCGCGTAGCCGATGGCGAGCGTGGCGATCCGTCGCGGCCCCTCGGCGCGCCAGGTCGCGTCGTAGCTCACGATGTCGCCCGCCGCGATGCCTCGCACCTCGACGACGCGCGCATGGACGTTCACCACCGGCTCCGGCGCGATACGCGCTCCGTGCCCGCTGCTCACGCCGTAGAGAAAGATCCCGGGACGCACGAGGTCGAGCGCGGAGCGTTCTTCGAGATGCTCGACCGCGGCGCCGTTCTCGGCGTGGAGGATCCGCGGGCGGATCGGCAGCGCGGCAACCGCGGTCGCGAAGCGCTCGCGCTGCTGCCTGACGCTCGCCGCGTCGGTCGCGCTGTGGAAGTGCGTGCACGCGCCCTCGGGCGGGAGCGCCGCGAGCAACGACGCGACGTCACCGACGCGATCCCAGCGTACCCCCGCACGCGCCATCCCCGTGTCGATCCCGAGATGCCAGGGCGCGCCGGTCTCGGACCAGCGCGCGATCGCGGTCGGGTCGCCGAGCACGGGCGTCAGTCGCGCGGCGTGTGCGGCGCGGAAATCGGCGGGGAGCAATGGGGTGAAGACGAGGATCGGCCGTGTGCTTCCCGCGTCGCGGAGGGCGCGGCCCTCGTCGACGGTGGCGACGCCGTAGCCCCACGGCTCGTGTGGCTCGAGCGCGCGAACCGCCGCGACCGCGCCGAGCCCGTACGCATCCGCCTTCACCATCGGGAGCAGCGGGGCGCCGGCGTGGCGCGCGATCGCGGCTCCATTTCGACGTAACGCGCCGAGGTCGATTTCGACCCAGGCGCGACTCGTGTCACTCGGTTGCTCTGTCATTCGACGAGCGCTTAGTATACGGACGAGCCGAATAGCATGCAAGACGAATCATCACTTGACGATACGCTCGCGCTGATGCGCGATCTCCGCGCCCGCTGCGACTGGGACGCGGCGCAGACGCACGACTCGCTGCGTCCCTATCTCATCGAGGAAGCGCACGAGCTCGACGACGCGCTCCGCGCCCGCGACGAGCGCGCGATGCGCGAGGAGCTCGGCGACGTGCTGCTGCAGGTGCTCTTCCACTCGGTGATCGCCGAGGAGAACGGGGCCTTCTCGATGCGCGACGTCGGCGACACGCTCATCGCGAAGATGCGCGCGCGCCATCCGCACCTCTACGGCGACGGCGAGAAGGTCGCGTGGGAGCGGATGAAGGCGAAGGTGCGCAACTCGATCGCCGACGGCCTGCCGGTCGATCTTCCCGCGCTGCACCGCGCGCATCGCCTGCAGGATCGCGCCGCCGGCGTCGGCTTCGACTGGCCGGACGTCGAGGGGCCGGCCGCGAAGGTGGAAGAGGAGCTGGTCGAGGTTCGACAGGAGCTCGCGAAGCCGCACGGTGAGAGCGCCGATGCGGCGGCCGCGCGCACCGAGCGACTCGAGGCGGAGCTCGGCGATCTTCTCTTCGCCGTGGTCAACCTCTCCCGCAAGGCGGGCGTGCACGCCTCTCTCGCGCTCGACAAGGCGAACATGAAGTTCGTGCGGCGCTTCGAGGCGATCGAGGCGCTCGCCGCGGAGCGGGGGATCGACGTGAAGACGGCGGGGCTGGAGGTGCTCGACGGGCTGTGGGAGGAGATCAAGCGCCGTTAGGGATCGAAAAGTTCATCGACGTTCGGCCGCACGTCGCGGGATGGATGCACGTTCAGGCGAAACAGCGGAGGGCGTGTCAACGATACCGCGCTGCACGAGGCACGACGTACGAAGGGGCCCCGGTGGGCCATGATTCGCCAACCGGGGCCCCTTCGTGTATCGCTCACCGCTCATCGCGGTATCGTTGCCGCGTGCATCGCTGTTTCGCCTGAACGTGCATCGCTCTTTCGACTCACGGACGAAGCCGGTGCATCATTCGCGCAAAAGGAATCGCTTCTCGAATGTGCTGCAGCCCGCAGATCCACGCGACTGTCCTCTCGAGACCCAGCCCGAACCCGGCGTGCACGAAGGTCCCGTAGCGGCGCAGGTCGAGGTACCAGTCGTACGCCTCGATCGGCAGACCCTCGTGCTTGATGCGCGCGACGAGCTTGTCGTAGTCGTCCTCGCGCTGCGAGCCGCCGATGATCTCGCCGTAGCCCTCCGTCGCCAGCAGGTCGTCGCAGAGGACGGTGCGCGGGTCGGCGGGGTTCTCCTTCATGTAGAACGCCTTCGCTTCCTTCGGGTAGTTCATCACGAAGACGGGACGGTCGTAGTCGGCGACGATCAGCGATTCGTCTTCGGCGCCGAGGTCGTCGCCCCACTTCGTCTCGCTCCCCTTCTTCTGGATCAGCGTGATCGCATCGGTGTAGTCGAGCCGATGGAAGGGCGGCTTCTCGCGCTCGGGAGGCGCGAGAGCGCGGCCGATCTCCAGGAGCTCGGCGCGCCGGCGCTCGAGGCAGCGCTGCACGAGGTAGGACACGAAGTCCTCCTGCAGCCGCATGTTCGCCGCCGAGTCGTTGAAGGCGACCTCCGGCTCGATCATCCAGAACTCGGTGAGGTGGCGGCGCGTCTTCGACTTCTCGGCGCGGAAGGTCGGGCCGAAGGTATAGATCTTCCCGAGCGCGGCGGCGGCCGCCTCGCCGTAGAGCTGCCCCGTCTGCGCGAGGTACGCGTTCCCCTCGTCGAAGTACTCCGTCGAGAAGAGCCCACTGCGCTCCCCGATCGCGGCGGTCAGGATCGGCGTGTCGACGCGGATGAAGCCGCGCTCGTAGAAGAAGTCGTGGATCGCCTGCTCGATCTCGTTCCGGATGCGCATGATCGCCACCTGGCGCGGGCTGCGCAGCCAGAAGTGGCGATTGTCCATCAGGAAATCGATTCCGTGCTCCTTCGGCTGGATCGGATAGTCGAGCGGGCTGCGTCCGATCAGCTCGAGCTCCTTCGCACCCATCTCGACGCCGCCCGGCGCGCGATCGTCGAGCCGCACCTCGCCCGTGACCGCGATCGACGATTCCTGGGTGAGTTCCGAGAAGAGCGTCCAGGTCTCCGGGCTCACCTGATTCTTGACGAGGACCGCCTGCAGGCTGCCGCTGCCGTCACGGAGGACGACGAAGGCGACCTTGCCGGACGACCGCAGATGCGTGACCCAGCCGCGGACGGTGACCGTCTGGCCGGCGTGGGATTTCAGCTCGTCGATGCGCGCGAACGTGGGGGAGGACATGCCGTGGGTGCGTTCAGGGGGTGGCCGGCGAAGCTATCCGGCGCCGGAGGCGAAATCAACGGCCGGAGGCGCCCGCGGCGTATCTGTTGCAATGCGAAATCGCGCGCCGGCCCCCCGGCGAAGATCGCGTTCACCGTCGTTGGTGACGCGAGGCGCAAATCCTTGTCCCCTCGTCCGATCGTCCTGACGCCCTTGCCGGTCGCGATCCTCGCCCCCCGGCCCGCGCACTACTCGCGGGTCCCGGCCCCGCGCGCGCCATGACGATCCGCGCGAAGCTGGCGGTCGCCCTCGCCGCGATACTCCTCCTTCTCGCGTTGCCGCTCGCGATCTCGTTCGGCGCCCTGCGGCGCGTGCATCGCGCGACCCAGACGCTGCGTGATCACGAGTTCGCCGCCTCGCTCCTCCTCGGTCGGATCCGGACCTCCACCGACGATCTGCGGCGCGCGGAGACGGCGCTCCTGTTCGTGCACGACGTGGGGAGCCGCGACGCGATGTCGCACGCGGTCGCGGCGATCGCCGCGATGGCAGACAGCCTCGACCGATACGACCTGGATCAGGCCGCGACGGAGATCCGGCAGTCGGTGCGCGAGGTCGAGTCGCTCGCTCCCGCCGAGTATCAGGCGGCGCTCGGCGGACTGGGCGCGGCCGCGGAGCAGATCTCGACGTCGCGGGTGGTGCCGGCGATCGGCCGCGTCGAGCTGGCGGTGGGACACGCCGAGGTCTCGCTCCGCCAGCGGACGAGGGTGCGCGTCGAGCAGACCGCGGAAGCCGTGGGTGACGCCGGGCGCGTCGCCGCCATCGCGGCGGTGGCGGCGATCGTCGCCGCGATGCTCATCGCGATCTGGCTGCTCCAGGCGATCGGCCGACCGGTGCGCGCGCTGGAGCGGGGGATGCATCAGATCGCCGAGGGGAGCTTCGAGCACAAGCTTCCGATCCCCCTCACGCGACGGGACGAGTTCGGGCGACTCGCGGTATCGTTCGACCGGATGGCGAAGCAGCTCACGGAGCTCGACAAGCTGAAGGCGGAGTTCGTGTCGGTCGCGTCGCACGAGCTCAAGACGCCGATCAACGTCATCATCGGCTACCTGCAGTTGCTCGAGCAGGAGGTGTACGGTCCGGTGTCGCCGAAGCAGCGCGAGATCCTCGGGACCCTGGAGACGCAGGCCGCGGCGCTGGCGCGGCTGACGAAGCAGCTCCTCGACGTGAGCCGCTTCGAGGCTGGCGGCGGGACGATCGTCCCACGCCCGATCGAGCTGCGCGCGTTTCTGCTCGAGCTGGAAGCGGCGTTCCGCGTGCTCGCGCAGCAGCGCGGGATCTCGATCGAGGTGAACTGGAGCGACGACGCGCCGCACGAGGTGCACTGGGACCCCGATCGAATGAGCGAGGTGCTGGGCAACCTGCTCTCGAACGCGGTGAAGTTCACCGGGCAGGGAGGACGCGTGTCGCTGCACGCGGAGCGCGACGGAGACAACGTGTCGATCGAGGTCGTCGACACCGGCGCCGGGATCCCCTCGGAGCAGCTGCCGCACGTCTTCGAGAAGTTCTTCCAGGCGGACAACCAGGGGAGCGCGTCGCAGCAGGGCACGGGCCTCGGACTGGCGATCGCGAAGGAGATCGTCGCCGCGCACGGCGGGACCATCGACTGCGAGAGCACGCCGGGGGTGGGGACGACGTTCACGATCGTTCTGCCGACCCTCGCGGTGCCGCGTCGCGGCAGCGGGGCGCGGGCCCGGCTCCCGGAGGGAGTCGCATCGTGAGCGCGCGACGTGCGCGGCGGTTGCCGCTCGCCGCCGTGCTGCTGCTCCTCGCGAGCGGCTGCATCCATCGCCCGCGATTTCTCCAGCCGGAGGCGGAGCGCACCTGGCCGGCGACCTATCTCTCGGCGCAGGGAGCGGCCGACCGCGGCGCGTACGACGACGCCGACAGGACGCTCGCGGAATTCGCGAGGTCGCACCCGAACACGGCGCAGGCCGCGGAAGCCGGCTACTGGCGCGCGGTGTACAAGCTCGATCCCGCGAACAAGAACGCGAGCACCCGCGACGCCATCGCCGGCCTCGATGGCTATCTCGCGTCGACGAACGTGGATCATCGTGGCGAGGCGAGCACGCTTCGCCGTCTCGCGACGCAGCTCGTCTCCCTCGACCGCGCGCTGGCGCAGAAGCCGGACGAGCCGCCGGTCGCCGCAAAATCGCGGGACGAGGAGGTGCAGAAGCTGCGCGACGAGCTGCAGGCGACCAAGGACGAGCTGGAGAGAATCAAGCGGCGGCTCGCGGCACCGAAGCCATAGCGAGCCAGGGCTCGCGCTTGCGCAGGGGTCAGGGGTCGGGGGTCGGGGGTCGGGCGTGGCGTGACCTTTGAGCGCGCTGGCTGTCGTGATCGGGGAATCAGCCACCCGACCATGACTTCGACCGATCCTACGCGCCTGCCCACGCTCGACGAGCTTCGTTCACGCCGCAAGGAAGCGATGCTTCGGGCGAGCCGCCGTTTGCTGCCGTGGATCCTGGTTGCCGTGGCGCTCGAGGCGCCCACCGTCATCTCCTTCTGGATGGTCCAGACCGGACGCATCTCGATGACGCGCGCGCTGCCCTTCATTGCGGGCTCGATGGCGGCGAGCATCGGCTGGCTCACCGCGCTCATCGTCACGCACGTGAAGCGCACCGTTCCGGATGAGCTGCGGCGCGCGGGCCTCCTCTGTCACGTCTGCGGCGAGCCGCTGGTGATGCGACCCGGCGCGGCCGGAACGCGCACCATGCCGAGCGACCCCGCGATGCGCGCGCTGATGGAAGGCCGCTGCGCCGCATGCAAGGCCGTCGTCGTGCGCGACCTCGCCGCGCCGGAGTCGCTGGCCCAAGCGGCGGGAATGGGGCGGCAGCAGCGAGCATAGCTTACCCCCGACCCCTGCCCCCCAACCCCTGCCTCCGGGTCAGCCGACCCTGAACAGCTCCAGAGCGCGCGCGTAGCGACCCTGGAGCGCGGCGCGCAACGGCGCGTGCTCCGCGCGCTCGAGCTCGGGATCGCTCGTCAGCAGGCGCTCCGCGACCTCGCGCGCGGTCTCGTTCAGCGCCTCGTCGCGCAGAGGGTCGGCGATGCGGAAGGTCTGTTCCCCGCTCTGCCGCGCGCCGAAGAGATCGCCCATCCCGCGGAGCTGGAGGTCGGCGCGCGCGATCTCGAAGCCGTCCTCCGTCCCGACGAAGACGTCGAGCCGCGCCCGCGCCTCGTCGCCGACGTCGCCGAGGAGGATGCAGTAGCTCTGCTCCGCCCCACGCCCGACGCGTCCGCGGAGCTGGTGCAGCTGCGAGAG
>JABFXM010000303.1 GCA_013361745.1 Gemmatimonadaceae bacterium
CTCGAGGACATGTCGCGCTCGCGCCACCTCGCGCTGGTTCATTCGCTCCTCTTCGTCAGCGGATTCACCGCGATCTTCGTCGCGATTGGCGCCGGTGCGACGGCGATCGGTGTCGTCCTCGCCGTCTATCGCGACTGGATCAGCCGCATCGGCGGAGTCCTGCTCATCCTCTTCGGCCTCGTGCTGCTCGAGGTGATCCGGCTCCCCTCGCTGTCGCGTGATCGTCGAATCTACTTCGCGAACAAGCCCGTGGGATATCTCGGGAGCATTCTCGTCGGCATCGCCTTCGGCGCCGGGTGGACGCCATGCATCGGCCCCGTGCTCGGCGGGATCCTCTCCCTCGCTTCCGCGAGCGCCAGCATGTCGCGCGGCGTCGGCCTCCTCTTCGCGTACTCGGCGGGACTGGCGATCCCCTTTCTCCTCGCGTCGCTCGCCATCGACCGGTTCATCGTGATCTTCGCGCGCATGCGGCGCGGGCTCGCGTGGGTGTCGCGCGTCTCGGGCGTGCTGCTCATCCTCGTCGGCGTCCTGCTGGCTGCCGGCTGGTTCACGATGCTCGCCGCCTGGCTGCAGCAGCTGACACCGGCGGGGCTGCAAGGAAGACTGTAACAACAGGGGTCAGGGGTCGGGGGTCAGGGGTCGGCATGACCCAGAACGTGGGACGAGTGATCTTCACTTCGCCCCACGTCGCAGTTGCCGACCCCCGACCCCTGACCCCCGACCCCTTTCAGCTACGCTGACACTACCCGCTCCGGGATCCACTCCGCCGCGTGGCGGAGGAGGTCGCGCACCGGGACGGGCTTGAGCAGCACGTCGCGGCAGCCGGCCGCGCGACAGCGCTGCACCGTGAGGTCGTCGTCGTGTCCCGTGAGCGCGACCGTCACGGGCGGCAGGGCGCGGGTGCCGTGGAGGATCTCGAGGACGCTCAGACCGTCACCATCCGGGAGCGATACGTCGAGCAGCATGAGATCGGGACGTTCCGTCTCGCAGGCCCGGACCGCGCTCACGATCGAGGCGGCGACGACCACGCGTCGGCCGGTCTCCTCGAAGAGGATGCGCAGCGGCCCCGTGACGTGCGGGCTGTCGTCCACGATCAGGACGAGGGGGCGCGTGTCTTCCTTCGTCACGCCTGATGCTGGGTCGGGATGGTGAAGAAGAAGCGGCTGCCGTGCCCGAGCTCGCTCTCGAGCCAGATCCTGCCGCCGTGCAGCTCCACCAGTCTCCGCGCAATCGTTAGGCCAAGGCCGGTGCCGTGATGCTGCCGGGAGGCGGATGCGTCGACCTGCGCGAACTCCTGAAAGATCAGCTCGTGGTGGTCCGCGGCGATCCCGATCCCGCTGTCGCCGACCTCGACGAGCACCGTGTCGCGATCCTCCTCGTGCTGGCGCGATGCGCGGATCCACACCCGGCCGCCGGCGGGTGTGAAGTCGATCGCGTTGCCGAGGAGGTTGCCGAGGATGTGGGCCAGCTTCTCGCGATCGGCGATGACGCGCGGGACGTCGGACGCGACGCGGATCTCGAGGCAGAGCTCCTTGCGCGCGACCAGCGACTCGTTGAGCCGCCGCACCTGCTCGATCACGTCCCCGACCGCGACCTCGGTCGGCGCGATCTCGAGCTGGTTCGCGGCGCCGCGCGCGTACGTGAGGATCTCGCCCACCATCTCGAGCAGCCGCCGCCCGCCGCTGATGATGCCGGCGATGCTCTCGTGCTGCCGCGTGCTCAGCTCACCGAGGATACCCTCGCGCAGAATCTCCGCGTGCGTGATGATCGCCGTCAGCGGAGTGCGCAGGTCGTGCGAGATGTTGGCGAGGAACTGCGTCTTGAGCGTGTCGCGCCCCTTCAGCTCCGCGATCTCGCGCAACGCCTGCTGGTGCGCCACCTCGAGGGCAGCAAGCCGTGCCTCCACCGACGCACTGGGATGCAGCGCGTTGGTGCTCTCGTCCGTCCTCGCGGTCATGACGCAATACTATCCGCTGCGTCGGCCTCTGCCAATAGCTCTTCGTCCGGCCCGCCGCCGCGCGCGATCGACTCCTCGAGCTCCTGCCGTCGCAGCAGGCGCCAGTAGCGCCCCTGCGCGCGCATGAGCTCCGCGTGCCGGCCCTGTTCCACCACGCGCCCCTCGTCGAGCACGATGATCCACGTCGCGTCGCGCAGCGCGCTGATGCGGTGCGACGCGATCACCGCCGTGCGCCCCGCGAGCGCACTGCGCAGCGATGAGAGGATCTCCGCCTCGGTGTGCGAGTCCACCGCCGAGAGCGCGTCGTCGAGCAGCACGATGCGTGGCCGGCGCGCGAGCGCCCGCGCGAGCGCCGCGCGCTGCTTCTGCCCGCCGGACAGGTTGATCCCGCGCTCGCCGAGCATCGTCCGCCACCCCTTGGGAAATCCGTCGATCGTCTCCTCGAGCTGTGCGACGCCCGCGGCGAAGCGCGCCTCCTCCGGTACGGTCTCGTCACGGACACTCGCCGTCAGGCCGTCGGGGAGCGGGTGCGAGGCGAGACCGTAGGCGACGTTGGAGCCGATCGTGTCGCTGAACAGCAGCGACTCCTGCGGCACGTACCCGATCTCGGCGCGGAGCGCGTCGAGCGCGATCTCCCGCGTCGGCACGCCGTCGACGAGGATCTCTCCCTCCTGCGGATCGTGGAAGCGCGGGATGAGATCCATCAATGCGCTCTTCCCGGCGCCCGTCGCCCCGACTATGCCGACCGTCGAACCCGACGGAATCGTGAAGCTGACGTCACGCAGTAGCCAGCGCGGCTCCGCGCCCTCTCGCGCCGGATAGTGAAAGCCGACGCCGCGGAACTCGATCGAGCGCCCGCTCGCCGCCGGGGGAAGCGCGCGCGCGACCGCCGGCGACGTCACCGAGGCCGGCGCATCGAGGATCTCGAGCAGCCGCGCCATCGACGTCGCGCCGCGCTGGAAGAGGTTCGTCACCCAGCCGAGGGCGATCAGCGGCCAGGTGAGCAGCGCGAGATACATCCCGAAGGCGACGAACGAGCCGACCGAGATCCGCCCGCGGGCCGCGAGCGTTCCGCCGAAGCCGAGCACGACGAGCGCGCCGAGACCGGCGAGCAGCCCGTACGACGGCTGCATCGCGCCATAGAGCCGCGCGAGCGCCATGTTCTTGTCCATGTAGACCGCGCTCATCTCGCGGAAGCGCGCGATCTCGGGCGCCTCCTGCCGGTACGCGCGCACGACGCGCACCCCCGAGAGGTTCTCCTGTGTGAGCGTCGTCACCTTTCCGAAATGCGACTGTACCTCCTCGAACCGATCGTGGATCTTCCTCCCGAGGTACAGGGTCAGAAAAGGCAGCACCACCATCGGAAGAAGCGCCAGCGCCGTGAGCCGGTGATCGATTCGCAGCATGAAGTACAGCGCGAACGCTCCGCCGAAGATCGTGTTGACGAGGTACATGATCGCCGGCCCCGCCGCCTGTCGCACCGCGCTCAGGTCGTTCGTCAGCCGCGCCATCAGCTCTCCCGTGCGCATGCGCGCGAAGAAGCCCGCGTCGAGCCGCTCCAGATGGCGATAGAGATCGTTGCGCAGGTCGTACTCGATCCAGCGGCTGACCCCGTTCAGGAGCTCGCGCATCCCGTAGCGCGCCGCGCCGCCGCCGAGCGCGAGGCCGATCATCCACGCGGCGAGCCGCCAGGTGCGACCGATCGGCGCGCCGCTCCGCATCGTCTCCAGGGCGTCGCCGAGCAGTCGCGGAACGACGCTCGTCAGCGCCGAAGAAAGCACGACGAGCAGCAGTCCCGTGGCGAGCGCACCACGGTACGGTCTGTAGTAGGGAATGAGTCGCCGAAGTACCTTCATCCCTGGCACATGGCTTGCGCTTAGAGGGGGGTCGCACCCAGAATTCGACCGCAGCCGATGGAGTGCTACTGCCTGCAGGCTCCACGTTCTACACGAGGAACAACCCGATGACCACGAAGTATATCCGCTCCTTCATCCCTGTGCTCGGCATGGCGTTCGCCGCCGCCGCCTGCACGACGAAGGAAAACAACCGCGATACGCTCGCGGTCGATACGTCGCTCAACCGCGATCTGGCGCTCGCCAACCGCGACAGCGCGGCGCAGCCGCAGCTGAAGGACGTGCCGAGCGGCACGAGCACGGAGCGCACCGGCACTGCCGCCGGCACCGGCGCCTCGCGCAGCGCGACGACAACTTCGCGCCCGTCGACCTCGCGCAGCACGACGACCACCACGACCACGCGCAGCACGACGCCGACGACGACCAGCACGGGCAATCGCGTCACCACCGGCTCGACCGGAGGCGGCGGCGCGGTCGGCACGCTTCCGAGCGGCACGAACCTCAGCCTCACCTCGAACGCGCGCGTCTGCACCAACACGAACAAGGTCGGTGACACCTTCACCGGCACGGTCAGCAACGCCGTGAGCTCCGGGGGCGTCACGATCCCCGCCGGTTCGCAGGTTCGCCTCGAGGTCGTCTAGATCGGAAGAGCACAC
>JABFXM010000311.1 GCA_013361745.1 Gemmatimonadaceae bacterium
AGCGCAGGGGGCGGCCGCTCCGATCGCTTGGGCGCGTAGCCAGACACGCAGAACTGCGCATCAAGGATTGCGACGCTGATCCCGCGATCGCCGCCACGCGCCTTGAAATCGTACACACGCATCATCGGCTCCGGGTCGGCTTGGACGAACAGCCGATACCGGGCGCGGAGGTCGCCTAACGCCAGAAGCTTGCGCCGCCCCGCGGCGGCGAGCGGGGGACCAAAAGCGGCATCGTGCACGCGGTAGCGGACTCCCGCCTCGTCGCGGACGTAGACCTCGACCGCGATCGCCATGCGCTCGGTTGCGGCGGTAACAATGACCGCGTGCTGGGCTGCCGTTGCGGTGAGTATCTCATGAATCCTAACGCACCACGGACCGGGCTACGCTCGTTTCGCTCGCTATCACCCTGACGTGCGGAAGATCCGGGTGACCGAGCGCGCGTGACGCGAGGAGTCGCTCGGCACAGTAACACCGCACACGATCTCGTTAGGCGGTCGGCGGCAGCGTTCCGGCCTCGAGGCTCTCCAGCAGGTCGAGCAATCCCACCGCCTCCCACGCCTGATTGCGTCTCGATTCGGAGAGTGGAACGAGCACCCCCGCCGCGACAAGTTCCTGGATCGCGTCGTAGACAACGGCCTTCGTCCGTCCAGTGACTGCGGTCGCAACGGGAGCAGTGATCATCGGGTGCGCAGGAAGGATGTCGATGATCGCCCACGCCGTCGCACCAGCGCGGGGTGGGGCGCCGGTCGCGCGGAGCCGCTCGCGCCACGACTCCGTGAGCGCGCCGACCGCGCGCAGATAGGCTGTGGCCAGGCGGGCGGACACCGCAGCGGCCGCAGCGAACTGCTCGACCCATGCCGCGACGCGCTCGCCGCGGAATCCGGTGAGTCCCTCGATGTAGCGGTCGCGCGCGTTCGCGAGCACGACACTAATCGGCGGCACATAAGCGGGCGCGATCCCGCGCCGGCGCAGCACGACGTGGATCAGCGCGCGGCCGGTGCGGCCATTGCCGTCGTCGAAGGGATGGATCGTCTCGAACTGCGCGTGGACGAGCGCGGCCTGCATGATCGGTGGGAGCAGATCATCGTTGATCGCAGCACAGAGATCATCGAGTAACCACGGCACTTGGTCAGGGGGCGGCGGGACGAAGTCCGCGCCACAGGGGTTGTAGTCGTTGCCACCGATCCAGTTCTGCTGCGTCCGGAGGCGCCCCGCATTGTGCGCGGTCGGCGATGTGGCCATGAGCCGCGTGTGAATCGCGAGAATGTGCTCCACGCCGAACCGGTCGGCGCTCACGGCTTCATCGATCGCGAGCTCCATCGCGGCGATGTTGGCCAGGATCTCGCGCGCGTTCGGCGACGGCTTCCCGCCCGACTCCATCCGCGCCTCGGCGCGGGCCAGCTCGCGTACGCCGAGCTGCATCCCCTCGATCTTCGAGGACGCGATCGACTCGGTGCGAAGGAGGAGCCTTGCCAACGGGGCGAGCGCGGGCCAGGCGGAGGCATTGAGCGACCGGATCGCTTCCTCGGCCTCTGACAGCACTCCCGCGCTGCCCGCGTCGAGCGCGGGCGGAAGCTCGGCGAGCGGCTCGGGGATGAACGCCTCATAGCTGCAGGCCCGGCGATACTTCGCGGGCGCGTGCAGCGCAGGCTCCGATGCCCAGATGAGCGAGAGGTGGCGACCCGGCATTTCGAGCCTGCAGAGGCGGGTTGGTGCTGGACGGTAATAAACCATACCAACTATACGCCGTTAGTATGGTTTATTCAATAAACCATACTAAGCGACCGTCATAGTTTGCTTTCCTAGGCTGTTCGCAACTCACAGTCGGGCAGCGCGGCCAGACGCGACCCCTTGCTTTCGGGATTTATTCGGCATAAAGTCCCCTCCCTTTGCGGAGCCCGGTATGCCGAAGATGACCCCGACCCTCGATCTCGCCGCCTACACGCCGGTCGCCGAGCGCATCCGGCTCTTCTACGAGCGCTTCCCAGCCGGGCGGATCGTCACGGAGCTCGTCTCACGCGAGTCGGCCGATGGCGCGACGGTGATCACCTTTCGCGCCCTCGCCTACCGCGCGCCGACGGACACCCTTCCCGCCGCCACCGGCTGGGCCGCGGAGCGCGACGACGACGGCGAAGTCAACGCCGTCGCTTGCCTCGAGAACGCGGAGACCTCGGCGATCGGGCGCGCGCTCGCGAACCTCGGATTCGCCACGTCGGCACGTCCAAGCCGGGAAGAGATGGCGAAGGCGAACCGCGCCCGACTCCGGCTGGCTGACCGCTCGGCGCCGCGCGGGCCGCGCCGGCCAGCGCAATCGCCCGCACCGACTGAACGATCCCGCGCCGCGCGAGACAGCATCGTCGAGGTCCTCTCTCTCGCCGACGAACTGGTGCGCGCCGATGTCGCACCCGAGCGCATCCGCCGGCTACGCCACCGCATCACCACGTCGCCCCCGTCGGTTCCCTCGCTCGCCCGGGTGGAACGCCTCCTCGGGCGCTGGCTCGACCGCCTCGACGGCTGATCGCCCCGATCTCGCCCCGAGCGCGACGCGACGGGTGTGACAGCCCGGCGTGATAGGAAGTGGAGGGGCTCGGAGGATGACCTTCGCCGACCTAGGCGAGGTAGCCGACGCCCAGACCGATCCACGGATCAACGCACGGCGGGAGGCGGTGGATGGCGGCCGAATCATGGGGGGAGGAGGCGGCACCGAGAGCCGTATCCTGGCGCAACGCGAGCGAGACGGAGCTGCTCGACGCAATGCGGCGCGGGCATCATGCCGCCTTTTCCGAATGCTACCGCCGTTTCGCCCCCATGCTCACCCGGATGGCCGCGCGCCGAAGGGTGCCCGACGGAGAGCAGGCGGCGCTGATCGCCGAGCACCTCGAGGACACGCTCATCCCCATCCTCCGCGGCCTCCGGCGCGAACCGTCACCGTTAGGCGCCTACCTCGCGGCGGGCTTCCGCCGACGACTTGTGTCGGTGTGGCGCGCCCGCGAGCGAGAGGCCGTGCGACGCCGCTCGCTCGAGATCGTAGCGAGTGGTCCCCTCGCCGATGACCGGCACACCAACGGCGCCGATCGCGAGCGCGTCGTCGCGGAGGGGTTGTCGGAATACACGCTCCACTCGGCACGCCCGCCGGACACCGGCGAGAGCCTCGAGCTCCGCACGCATGATCCGGTACGCGACGCGCGGCTCGGCCTTGCTCATGCCCTCGGGGGACTCATGACTCCGGAGGAGCGACTGATCATGGGACAGGTCGCTGAGCGCTACCCGCAGCGCGAGATCGCGGCGGCGTTCGGAGTGGGCGCGAGCGGAATGCGGATGCGGATCCTCCGGCTCCGCGAGCGCATGGCCGAGGAAGCGGCGCGGTACATCAACGCGTTGCCCAACGAGGACGGCATCCTGCTCGCGCGCTTCCTCGCAACACCACGCGGCCATCGCACGACCGCAGCGAACGGACTTCCGACACGGAACGCCGGACATCGAGATCAGGGAGACGAACGCGTATGACGAACCATCGACGCCGCGACGACGCGGCTCCGAGTCGCAAGCCAACACACGAATCCGCCGACGCGACCCCCGAGATCCAGGCGGACGCCATCTTCCGGCTCGCCGCCGACTGGGCCTTCGAGGAGCTCCTGCCGGATGATCCGCGTAACGTCCCCTTCTTCGAGTGGTTCGCGAAGGAGGCGCGCGCGAGACAGACGTCCGCCGAGGGTGACGAGAACGATCGTCACGCCGAGGAGTTCGCGAAGCGGATGACGAGGCGTTGGGCACGGGAGACCGTGAAGGTCGACGACGTGCGCGAGGCGCCGCCGCGAAGGGTGGCTCCGGTCGAGACGACCGCCGCCCGCGCGCTGGAAGCGGCGAGCGCTGAACGGCGAGCGCCCTATCTCGATCTGGCCGTGGCAGCGGGGGAAGGGCGCGAGCTCTGGGACGAGATCTGTACCGAGTGGATCGACCTCCCGGAGGGGATTCCGCCTGGGCGACACCTCGCCATTCGCGTATCGGGGGAGAGCATGATGCCGTTCCTGCACGAGGGGGACACCATCCTCGTCCGCGTCGCCGAGCGGGGCGAGACACCGGAGCCCGGGCGCGTGGTCGTCGCGCGGCGGCCGGAGAGTGGCTATGTGGTGAAGCGCCTCGGGCGGGTGCGCGCCCGCGCCTACGAACTGGTCTCGCTCAACCCGGCCTTCCCTCGAGTGCGCGTGCCGCGCGGTGCGGGGTCGCTCCTCGGCACCGTGGTGCTCCGCTGGTGCCCGCACTCGGCCGGAGCGCAGTAACTCAGAAACGTTAGGCGCCCATGTCCACGTCCAGCGGCCGGCTCCCCTCCGCAGGGAGCCGGCCGTCTGCCTATCCGTGAGCCTAACGCGCCGTACAGGCCAGCGTGACAGCCTGGCGTGATAGTGAGTGCAGGGGCCGAGCGTCTCGGCCCATCAAAGCTCACTC
>JABFXM010000488.1 GCA_013361745.1 Gemmatimonadaceae bacterium
GCGCATGATCACTCCACGGTTGGTTCTCCAGAGAGACGCGCGCTGACGAAGCCGTGCAACGCAAGCCGTGCAACGCGCCGACCCCTAGCCCCTGACCCCCGACCCCTGCATTGCGCGACCTCGACGTCATCCTCTACGGCGCCGCCGGATTCACCGGACGGCAGACGGTCGCGTACTTCGCCGAGCACGCGCCGATGGGGCTGCGCTGGGCGATCGCGGGACGCAGCCGCGCGCGGCTCGAGGTTGCCCGCGCCGCGGCGAAGCTCGCACCCGGCGCCGTCGAGATCCTCGTCGCCGACAGCGCGGACCAGGCGAGCGTGGACGCGGTCGTCTCGCGGGGGCGGGTCGTCCTCAGCACGGCGGGGCCATTCTCCCGCCACGGGACGCCGGTGGTCGATGCGTGCGTGCGTTTCGGCACTCATTACGCCGACATCACCGGCGAGACGCCGTGGATCCGGCAGATGATCGACCGCTACCACGAGCGCGCGGCGGCGGCGGGGACGCGCATCGTCATGTGCTGCGGCTTCGACACGGTGCCGGCGGACATCGGCACCTTCCTGCTCGCGCGGCGCGCGCACGCGATGGGGACGGGACTCGCCGCGGCGCGCGTCTACTACCAGCTCCGCGGCGGCCTCAACGGCGGCACGATCGCGTCAGCGTTAGGCACCTACGAGACGGGCGGTCCGTCGGCGGACCCCTTCCTCCTCGCGCCCGAGTCCGCGCCCTCGCCGACGCAGCGCGCATCGAGTCGCGACGTGCGCGAGCCGCGCTACGACGCCGATGTCGGCACGTGGGTCGGGCCCTTCATGATGGCGGTCGTCAACACGCGCGTCGTCCGGCGCAGTGCGGCGCTCTTCGCCGAGCGGGGAACTCCCTATGGTCGCGACTTCGTCTACCAGGAGTTCCAGAAGTACTCGCCGCCGCTGGCGCAGGCGAAGGCCATCGGCGGCACCATGCTGCTCGGCCTCCTCGACGCGAGCTTCCGTACGCCAACGCTGCGCAACGTGCTTGCGCAGCTCCTCCCGAAGCCGGGGAGCGGGCCATCTGCGGAATCGATGGACCGCGGGTGGTTCCGCTGCGACCTCGTCGGTGTCGCCGAGGACGGCAGGCGCCTGCGCGGAACGATCCATCACCGCGGCGACCCGGGCAACCGCGCGACGGTGCGCTTCGTCTGCGAGTCGGCGCTCGCGCTGGCGGTGGAGGGCGAATCGCTTCCCGGCGGCGGTGGCGTCCTCACCCCGGCGACGGCGTTAGGCGAGGTGCTGGCGATCCGACTGAAGGCGGCGGGGTTGGAGATCGCGATGGAGGCCGGACGTGGGATTTGACGTGGGTTCCACGTGCGACGTGGAATTTGACGTGGGACGGGGGAGCGAGTTGTGAATGGGGGGACGACGTGGAGGGTGAAGAGACGTGGGACTTGGAAGGGCGGAGTCCCACGTCTCACGTCCTCCCACGTCCCACGTCGTCCCCCGCCCCGCCATCGATTCCCCGTCCCACGTCAACTCCCACGTCGCACGTGGAACAATCTTCCCCCTCACCGCGACCGCATTAGCTTCCCCGCCAGACGATTCCCACCCCGCATGGAGGATTCATGAGCTTCACTCTCGCAGCGTCGCGCCGCGGCGCGTCGATCGGGACCGCGGCCCTCGCACTGCTCGCGTCGGCCGGATGCGCCGCGTCGCCCGCATCGACGCCAGCGTCGGTGGCGTCGGTCGCGCGTTCGATGGCGCCGAGCATCACCCGCGCACCCTTCGGCAGCACGCGCGAGGGGACGGCGGTCGAGATCTTCACCATGACGAACAGTCATGGCATCGAGATGCGCGCCACGAACTACGGGGGGCTCATCGTCTCGCTGAAGACGCCGGATCGCTCCGGGCGCTTCGACGACATCACCCTCGGCTACGACAGCCTGAGCGGATACCTGCGCGACACGCCGTACTTCGGCGCGATCGTCGGACGCTACGGCAACCGCATCGCGAAGGGCGCGTTCACCCTCGACGGGCAGACGTACAAGCTCGCGATCAACAACGGCCCGAACGCGCTGCACGGTGGGCTCAAGGGATTCGACAAGGTCGTCTGGACGCCGAGCACCTCGCAGACGCCGCACAGCGTCACGCTGACGCTGAAGTACACGAGCGCCGACATGGAGGAGGGCTATCCGGGCGCGCTCACCTCGACGGTGTCGTACACCCTGAACGACGACGACCAGCTCTCCGTCGACTATCAGGCGACGACGACGAAGGCGACGCCGGTGAACCTCACGCAGCACAGCTACTGGAATCTCGCCGGCTCGGCGAGCCGCGACATCCTCGGCCACGTCCTCACGATCAACGCCGACGCGATCACCCCGGTCGACACGACGCTCATCCCGACGGGCGACCTGATGCCGGTCGCGGGGACGCCCTTCGACTTCCGTAACCCCACGGCGATCGGTGCTCGCATCGACCAGCGCCAGAACCAGCAGATCCGCTTCGGCGGCGGCTACGACCACAACTTCGTGCTCAACCGGAGTGGCGTCGCCGCGGACGCGATGGTTCTCGCCGCGCGCGTCTACGAGCCGACTTCGGGCCGGACGATGGAGATCACGACGATGGAGCCCGGCGTCCAGTTCTACACGGGCAACTTCCTCGACGGCTCGATCACCGGAAAGGGCGGCGCGGTCTACCACTACCGCTACGGCCTCGCCCTCGAGACGCAGCACTTCCCCGATTCCCCGAACCACCCGAACTTCCCGAGCACCATCCTGCGCCCGGGGCAGACGTACCACACGCGAACCGTCTTCGCGTTCGGCGTGCAGCGTTAGGCTCGGCGGGGGTGGCATCCGATCGTTCGTGCGCTGGTCGGGGCTCCTCGGCGGCGGGCCTGAATCCTGGGAGCGTGGCGATGCAGCCTTGCCCGCACGGTGCACGCACTCGCGCTGCGAGCTGGCGTTAACGGGTGGACGACAATTACACGGATCTGCACGGATGCGGCACTTGGGCACGCTGGGCGAGATCATCTCGCTGCGCATCCCCCAAGAGTCGTATCCGTGTGCGTCCGTGGAAATCCGTGTGCTTGTCGTTCAACCGTTACGACTGAGCGGCACGGAGGAGCCCGACCCCCGCACCGACCGATCCGACGCCCGCACGGTCAGCCAGTGTCGCGCGTCGCGGCGCCCGAGTCAGGGCGCCGGACGCGGTGGCTTCGCGAGCTCGCGGTCGCGCGCTTCCTCCTCAGCGAGGCTGATCGCCCTGTGCACGCCGCGGCGGGCGAGCCACAGGAAGAGCAGCCCGAAGGCCACCATCACCAGCCCCCACCACAGGTCGATGTTCATGCCTAACGACCGCTCCCAGTGTGGCGCGTCGCCGTTGCGGATGGCGCCGTAGGCGACGAGGATGAGGCCGAGCGCGGTGAAGAGGCCGCCGATCGGCTTCCGGACGTCGGATGCCATCACTTCGCTCATGGTCGGCGGCTCCTCAGCGGAAGATGATGTTGAGAACGATCGTCATCGCGAGGACGATGACGCCGAGCGTCAGCGGGCGGTGCCAGAAGCGATGCTCCGAGTCGTCCTGCCGCGGGGTCAGCGAGTAGACTAGCCCGCGCAGCCCCTCCTCCGCGTGCGGACGCGTGACGAGGCTGACGACGATCGTCACGACGAAGCAGGTCGTCCAGGCGGCGATCGCCGTCCAGAAGGTCTGCGCGAGCTCGCTCGGGAAGACGTGCAGCACGCCGAGGTAGCCGCCCTTCACGCCGACCGTCGAGCCGGCGGGGAGTGAGAGGCCGTGGTGCACCGCGGCGCCGATGGTGCCGGAGAGAAGTCCCCAGAAGGCGCCGTGCCCGGTCGTGCGCTTCCAGAACATCCCGAGGAGGAAGGTCGCGAAGAGCGGCGCGTTCACGAAGGCGAAGACGAGCTGCAGGAGGTCCATGATGTTGTTGAACGCTCCCGCCACGTACGCCGCCGCCACGGAGAGGATGATCCCGCCCACCGTCGCCGCGCGTCCCATCCACAGGTAGTGCTCGTCCGACGCGCCGCGCCGGATGTGTGTCTGGTAGATGTCGTACGTCCACCCCGTGTTGAAGGCGGTGACGTTCCCCGCCATCCCGGACATGAACGACGCGAGCAGCGCGGTCAGGCCGAGTCCGAGCATCCCCGCCGGGAAGAGATGGATCAGCATCATCGGCGTCGCGAGGTCGAAGTCGAGCACCGCGTGACCGGCCGAGTCCATCACCGGCGCGCCGCTCGCCGCCATCTTCGCGGGAATGATCCCCATCCCGCTCGTCACGCCCTTCGCGCTCAGGACGAGCGCGATCATGCCGGGCACGATGACGAGGAAGGGGAAGAACATCTTCGGGAGCGCGGCGATGAGCGGGGTGCGCCGCGCCGCGGTCATCGAGTCGGCAGCCATCGCGCGCTGCACGACGAGGAAGTCCGTGCACCAGTAGCCGAAGGACAGCACGA
>JABFXM010000040.1 GCA_013361745.1 Gemmatimonadaceae bacterium
AGAGTCCTTCACGCGTCACCCGCGCGAGCTCCTCGTTGATCGCGTCCACCGCCAGCTTCGCCGTCGCCGGCGCGGTCCCGACGTAGACGCCGTGCATCCCGGTGTCCACGTGGAAGCTTTGGAACCCGTAGATCGAGTACGCGAGCCCGAGCTCCTCGCGTACGCGCTGGAAGAGTCGCGAGCTCATCCCCCCGCCGAGCATCACGCCGACGAGGATGATGGCATGCCGGCGTGGATCGTTGTACGGCACCGTCGCCGATCCGAGCACGACGTGCGTCTGCGCCCCCTCGCGCTCCACGTGCCTGACGCTCGGCGCCGCCGCGACCGGATGCACCGTCGGCAGCCTGCCCTCGGCGCGCGGCTGCGGATCGCCCCACCCGGTGCGAAGCAAAGTGTCGACCAGCGACTCGTGCTCGAGGTTTCCCGCCGCCGCCACGACGATGTTCGCCGGATGATACGCGCGGTCGTGCAGCGCCTTCAGCTCGCGGACTCCCAGCCCCGAGACGCTGTCGCGAGTCCCGAGGATCGAGTAGCCGTAGGGATGACTCCCCCACAGCGCTTCGTTGTGCAGCTCGAAGACGAGATCGTCCGGCGTGTCGTCCACCATGCTGATCTCCTCGAGCACCACCTTCCGCTCGAGCTTCAGGTCTTCACCGCGCAGCTTCGGGTTGAAGACCAGATCGGCGATGACGTCGGCCGCCTGCTCGAGATGCTCGTCGAGGACGCGCGCCTGATACGAGGTATGCTCGCGCGCGGTGTACGCGTCCAGCGATCCCCCGAGCTGCTCGAGCGAGAGCGCGATCTCGTGCGCCGAGCGACGCTCCGTCCCCTTGAACACCATGTGCTCGAGGAGATGCGAGACCCCCATGCGTTCGCGCGCCTCGTGGATCGACGCCGCGCGAACCCAGGCGCCGAACGCGACAGACCGCACCCCCGAGACGCGCTCGGAGAGTACGGTCAGTCCGTTCTGCAGCACGGTGCGGCGGAGCTCCGCCGCACCGATCACCGCCGTGCTCACTCCCGCGGACGTCCTCCGCCGCGCCCGCCGCGACGGGGCGGACGACGCTCGCGGCCACCGCCGTTGCCGCCGCCCTCGGCGCCCTCGCTCTCGCCACCTTCGGCGGCGCTGCCCTCGGCCGCGAACTCACGCTCGCGTCCACCCTCCGAGCTGTTCGCCTCGCGCGGGCCGCGATCGCCGCGGTCGCCGCCTTCGCGACGAGGCCCGCGATCCCCGCCTTCGCGACGCGGACCGCGATCGCCGCCTTCACGACGCGGACGCTCCGGCTCCTCCGGCATCCCCTCGGGACGCGGCACGAGCGCCTTCATCGAGAGGCGGATACGACCACGCTCGTCGCGGTCGAGCAGCTTGACCGTCACGCGGTCGCCGCGCTTCACGACGTCCTCGGTCTTCTCCGTGCGGCCGTGCTGCAGCTCGGAGATGTGGACGAGGCCTTCCGTGCCCGGCATGATCTCGACGAAGGCGCCGAACGCCGTCGTGCTCTTGACCGTGCCCTCGTACGTCGCGCCGATCTCCGGCTCGGCGGTGATCGCCTGCACCATCTGCCGCGCGCGCTCCATCGCCTCGCCGCCGACAGCGGCGATGGTCACGGTGCCCGTGTCGTCGACGGTGATCTCCGCGCCCGTCTCGTCCTGGATCCCGCGGATCGTCTTGCCCTTCCTTGATCAGCCCCATCGCGACGCCGGCGACGGCCGCGTGGATCGGGACGCCCGCGTCGAAGAGCGCGAGCGAGCCGCCGCAGACCGACGCCATCGACGACGAACCGTTCGACTCGAGCACGTCGGAGACAATGCGGATCGTGTACGGGAACTGCGCGAAGTCGGGGAGCACGCTCTGCAGCGCGCGCTCGGCGAGGTTGCCGTGTCCGATCTCGCGGCGGCTCGTGCCGCGCATCGGGCGCACCTCGCCCGTCGAGAAGGGCGGGAAGTTGTAGTGGAGCATGAACGACTTCGTCGTCTCCCCGGCCTCGTCGATCGTGTCGAGGCGCTGGACGTCGTTCGCCGTGCCTAACGTCGCGACGACGAGCGCCTGCGTCTGGCCGCGGGTGAAGAGCGCCGAGCCGTGGGCGCGCGGAAGCACGCCCGTGTCGATCGAGATCGGGCGCACCTCGTCGACCGCGCGCCCGTCCACGCGCCGCTTCGTGTCGAGCACCTGGTCGCGCAGCGCGCGATACTCGAGCTCACCGAGCATCTCGTGGATCGACTTGCTCGCGTCGGGGAAGTCGGAGGCGAGCGTCTCCGTCGCCATGCGCTTCACCGCCTCGACCGCGTCCATGCGGGTGTGCTTCTCCGCCTGGTTGATCGCCTCGAGCATCTTTCCCTCCGCGAGCTCCTTCACGCGCGACTGCAGGTGCGTGTCCGGCTCCGCCTTCGTCCACTGCATCTTCGGCTGGCGACCCGCCTTGGCGAGGAGCTCCTCCTGGATCGCTATCAGCTCGCGGATGCCGCGCTGCGCGATCGTGAGGGCCTGGACGACGTCGCGTTCCTGCACCTCGAGCGCGCCGCCTTCGACCATCACGATCGAGTCCTGCGAGCCGGAGACGACCAGCTCCATGTCGCTGTAGGCGAGCTGCTGGAAGGTCGGGTTGAGGACCCACTTGTCCTCGACGCGGCCGACGCGCACGCCGGCGATCGGCGTCGAGAAGGGGATCCGGCTGGCGTTCAGCGCGTAGCTGACGGCGAGCAGCGCGGGAATGTCGGCGTCGTTCTCCTGGTCCGCGGAGATGACGTAGATGAAGACCTGAACCTCGTTCTTGAACCCCTCGGGGAAGAGCGGGCGGATCGTGCGGTCGATGATGCGACCGGAGAGGATCTCGGCGTCCTGCGGACGGCCCTCACGCTTGATGAAGCCGCCGGGGATCTTGCCCGCGGCGTAGGTGCGCTCCTTGTACTCCACCGTGAGGGGGAAGAACGGGAGGGTGCTCTGGTTGTCGCTGACCGTTACCGTCGCGAGCACCATCGTCTCGCCGAACGTCACCACGGCGGCGCCTGCCGCCTGCTTCGCCATGCGTCCCGTCTCGATCACGAGGGGGCGGCCGGCGAAGGTCTTCTCGATGCGCTGCATCATTGCTGTACTGGCCTCTTTGAATCGGACCTCATGCGGTCCGCTGAATCGAGCCTCCTGCGGCTCGCGAGCCACACCCGGCTCGGGGGAAGGCAAAGCGCGCGGTCCGCACATCGTGCGGCCGCGCGCTTTGGCACTGCGATTGGACTAGTAGCGGAGTCCAAGTTCCTGGATGATCTGCCGGTATCCGGCCAGGTCCGTCCGCTTCATGTAGTCGAGCAAACGACGACGCTTGCCGACCATCTTGAGCAGTCCCCGGCGACCATGGTGATCCTTCTTGTGCTCACGGAAATGGTCGGTCAGGTAGTTGATCCGCTCCGTCAGGAGGGCCACCTGGACGCGCGTGCTGCCGCTGTCGGTGCCGTGCGCCTGGTACTTCTCGATCGTCGATGCTTTTTGCAGGGCCATGTGATATATTCTCCGCACCCGGGGCGTCATTCGCGCCCAATCGGTTGAAGCACAGTAACTTACTGACGAGCCATCCCCCTGTAAAGGGCTCCTCCGGGGTCCCTCCGTCCGCTCCCATTGCCAGAGCGCTTTCTCGGTCGTACCCTCGGACGTTTTCGCGTCGACGCCATCATCGGCGCCGGCGGCTTCGCGTGGGTCTATAAAGCGTACGATCCCGAGCTCGACATCCCCGTCGCGCTCAAGATCCTCAAGCCGCAGTACGCCGGCGACGAGAAGTTCGAGCAGCGATTCCGACGCGAAGCGTCGACCGCGGCGAAGCTCCGCCACCCGAACATCATCAAGATCTACGCGGTCGGTCGCGAAGAGGACGCCGTCTTCTTCGCGATGGACTATCTGCCGCAGGGGCTCGCCGATCGCCTCAACGTGATGACGCAGCTCCCGGAGCCGATGCTCATCCGCATGGCGATCGACGTCGCCAGCGCGCTCGGCTTCGCGCACCGCGAGGGCGTCATCCACCGCGACATCAAGACGGACAACATCCTCTTCGATGAGCACGGCAACGCGATCGTCGCCGACTTCGGCATCGCCCGCGCCGTCGCGACGCATACCGATTCGACCGGCACGAACATGGTCGTCGGCACGCCCCAGTACTTCTCCCCCGAACAGGCGCGCGGTCTCCAGCTCGATGGCCGCGCCGACATCTACTCGCTCGGCGTGACGCTCTTCAAGGCGGCGACGGGGCAGCTCCCCTTTCAGGGCACCGACTGGTACGAGATCGCGCGGCAACACGTGGAGGACAAGCCGCCGAAGCCGCGCTCGATCAATCCGCAGCTCTCGCGCGAGATGGAGGACGTCATCCTCCAGTGCCTCGAGAAGGATCCGAACGACCGCTTTCCAA
>JABFXM010000382.1 GCA_013361745.1 Gemmatimonadaceae bacterium
GGGGCCAGGCGCCGTTCGCGCCCGTCCCATCGAGCGCGATCGGCGCCTCGGCGCTCCGGCCGATCGAACTCGTCGCCGCCTACGCGGCGTTCGCGAACCTCGGATCCTCGGTCGAGCCCTCGTTCATCCATCGCGTCGAGGACAGGGCGGGGAAGACCGTCTGGGCGCCGAAGGCCGCCGCGCCCTCGCTCGCGCTCGATCCGCGCGTCGCCTTCATCGTGCGCGACATGATGCGCGACGTCGTCGAGCGTGGCACGGCGACCGCGGTACGCCGCTACCTTCCAGCGACGATCCCCGTCGCCGGGAAGACGGGAACGACGAACGACAACACCGACGTCTGGTTCGTCGGCATGACGCCGGAGATCGTCGCCGGCGTCTGGCTCGGCTTCGACCGCCCGAAGACGATCACTCCCGGTGCCGCGGGCGGCTCGCTCGCCGCGCCGATCTTCGGCGCGATGTTGCAGCGCTGGTACGCCGGCCGGACTCCCGGCAGCTGGGAACCGCCGGCGGGTCTCGTCTCCGGCGAGCTCGATCGCGAGACGGGCCTCGTCGCCGACGCGATGACGCCCCCGGATCGCCGCTACACGGAGTACTTCCTCGAGGGCACCGAGCCGGCCGGCCTGCAATGGGACCCGTGGCGGTTGTTCGAGCTCGGACCGGTGGGTGTGGCGTTCTGAGTGGCAGGAGGCTGATGGCAGGAGGCTGATGGCAGGAGGCGGCGGGCAACGCAGTGGCCTCCAGCCTCCTGCTTCCAGCCTCCTGCCATCAGCTTCCAGCCCGCTACGCGGCGGTCTTCTTCGCCTCCTCCTCCGCCTGCTCCATCTCGGTCTTTCGCGTCCGCACCGGACGCACCGCGGGCAGCAGGGCGAGCTCGAACAGCTCGTCGAGCGTGCGCACACAGTGGAACTTCAGCTGCGACCGCACGTCCTCCGGGATGTCCTCGATGTGCGCCTCGTTGTCCTTCGGCAGGATGATCGTCGTGATCCCCGCGCGATGAGCGCCTAACACTTTCTCCTTCACTCCGCCGATCGGCAGCACGCGGCCGCGCAGCGTGATCTCGCCGGTCATCGCGACGTCCTTCCGCACCGGGCGGCCCGACATCGCGCTCACCAGTGCCGTCGCCATCGTCACGCCCGCACTCGGCCCGTCCTTCGGGATCGCTCCCGCCGGCACGTGGATGTGCACCTCGATCGAGCCGAGTCGGTCCTCCGGGATCTCGAGTGTGCTCGCGTGCGTCGCCGCATACGTCAGCGCGGCGCGCGCGCTCTCCTTCATCACGTCGCCGAGCTGGCCGGTGAGAATGAGGGAGACGTTCCCCCACCCACTCACCTGCGTATCCTTGTCGCTCGGCTGCGCGCCCTGGAGCCGCCGGATCGCCGCCTCGACGAACATGATGTCGCCGCCGGCGGGAGTGTAGTACATCCCCGTCGCGACACCGACCTCGTTCTCCTCGGCCGCATGCTCGGGATGGACGCGCGGGCGACCGAGCAGGACGCGCACCTCCTCCTGCGTGATCGTGTCGTCGGTGAGCTCGCTCGTGTCCCCCGCCGCGATCTTGCGCGCGACCTTCCGCGCCACCGCGCCGATCTGCCGCTCCAGCTGACGAACGCCGCTCTCGCGCGTGTAGCGCGACACGACCTCCATCACCGCGTCGTCGGTGAACTTCATCGTGCGACTTCCCAGTCCTGCCTCCTCCATCTGCCGCGGGATGAGGTACTTCTTCGCGATCTCCGCCTTCTCGCGCTCCGTGTAGCCCGCGAACTCGACGACCTCCATGCGGTCGAGCAGCGGTCCGGGGATGTTCTGGATGAAGTTCGCCGTCGCGATGAACAGCACCTCGCTCAGATCGAACGGGATGTTCAGGTAGTGATCGGTGAAGCTGTCGTTCTGCGCCGGGTCGAGCACCTCGAGCAGCGCGCTCGACGGATCGCCCTGGAACGACGTGCCGAGCTTGTCGACCTCGTCGAGCAGGAAGACGGGATTCTTCGTCCCCGCCTGCTTCATCCCCTGGATGATGCGTCCCGGCATCGCGCCGACGTACGTGCGCCGATGGCCGCGGATGTCCGCCTCGTCGCGCGCGCCCCCGAGCGCGACGCGCACGTACTCCCTTCCCAGCGACCGCGCGATCGACTTCGCGATCGACGTCTTGCCGACACCAGGTGGCCCCACGAACAGCAGGATGGGACCCTTCGCCATCGCGCGGGCCTTCGCCTCCTTCTGGTCGGTGATCGCGCGATCGGCGCCTTCGCCGAGCGACGGGTTCGCTGTGTCGCGGTCGATCTGCAGCTTCGCCGCCGAAGTCTCGCCCTTCTGCTCGACCTCTTCGGCGAGCTCCTTCGCGCGCAGCTGGCGCACCGCGAGGAACTCGAGCACCCGATCCTTCACGTCGGGGAGCCCGTAGTGATCGTCGTCGAGCACCGTCTGCGCGCGCTGCAGATCGAGGTTGTCGTCCGAGCGGTTCCCCCACGGGAGCTCGGCGATCCACTCGAGGTACGTGCGGATGACCTGCGCCTCCATGCTCTCGCGACCGGCGCGCTCGAGTCGTCCGAGCTCGCGCTCCACCTCCGCACGCGCGTCCTTCGAGAGCGGCAGCTTCGCGAGCTTGTCGCGCAGCTCCGTCACCTCGCGCGACTGGTCGTCGTCGCCGAGCTCCTTCTGGATCGCCTTCAGCTGCTCGCGCAGATACATCTCGCGCTGCCGCTCGCCCAGCTCCTCCTGCACCTGCGACTTGATCTCCTCCTGCGCCTCGATCATCCCGATCTGTCGCTGGACGTGCACGAGCACGCGCCGCATCCGCTCCTCGACGCTCAGCGTCTCGAGCAGTCCCTGTCGCTCGGGGACGGCGAGATCGATGTAGCCCGCGACGAGATCGGTGAAGCGACCCGGCTCGGTGACCGAGTCGAGCACCTGATGCACGACCTCTTCGGGCAGCCCGCGCCGCTCACCGAGCTCCGCGGCGCGTTCGCGCGTCTCCTTGTGCAGCGCGGTGAACGCGGGATCCTGCTCGTTGAGCGGGCCGAGCTCGTCGACCGGCATGACGACGGCGTTCATGAAGCCGTCGCCGGTGCCGTACTGGAGCGCGGTCGCGCGCTGCTCGCCCTGCAGCAGCAGCTGCACGCCGCCGAGTCCGCGCTGGACCTGGCCGATGCGCGCGATCACGCCCATCGAGTACAGGATCTCCGGTGTCGGCTCGTCGGTGTTGTCCTTCTGCGCCACGGCGAAGACGAGACGGTCGCCCTTGAGAGCGCTCTCGATCGCGCGCAGCGTGCCCGGCCGCCCCGCCGCGATCGGCGCGGTGAGTCCCGGAAAGATCACCGTCCCGCGCAGTGGGAGAACGGGGAGCGTCTGTCGATTGGCCATGATTGGTTCCCTGAGTGATTCTGTCATCGCGATCGTAGACTCGCGCCGTTCCGCACAACGCAGACCATGCACCCCACGATCGCGAGAGAGCAATACGCCCTCTACCCGACTTCAGTGCTCTTCGCCCGACGCCGGTTCCCTCTGTTCTACACCGATTGGACACGCGCCAGCGCGGCAGTGATGCGCGTCGCCTCCCGGCCGTCCTGACGTGTCGGCGGTCGCGAGGCTGCCGCATCGGCGCTGCGCGCACGCGGGCCGTTCGTGGATCGATTCGCGCCCGCGCTCGTCTTTTCAGGCGGCCGGGGCGGTGCTACTATGTGGGAACACCAACCCCCCTCCGTGGAACCTGCAGAGTGACCGATCCCGTCGCGTCGACGCCTGACGCAGAGCTTCGTGCGCACGTCTCGAGAGCGCTTGGGTCGCACTACGAGATCGAGCAGGAGCTCGGACGTGGAGGCATGGGGATCGTGTACTGTGCGCGCGACAAACGCCTGAAGCGCACCGTCGCGGTCAAGCTGCTCCCTCCAGAGCTCGCGTTCCGCTCCGACATCCGTTCGCGCTTCCTCCGCGAGGCGGAGACCGCGGCGCAGCTGAGCCATCCCAACATCGTCCCGATCTACGCGGTCGACGAGATGGAGAACCTCGTGTTCTTCGTGATGGCGTACGTCGCGGGAAACAACCTCGCGCGCGAGCTGCACGAGCGCGGGCGCCTCGCCGTGCCGGAGACGCGGCGCATCGTGCGCGAAGTCGCCGACGCACTCGCCTACGCTCACAGTCGCAGCGTCATCCATCGCGACATCAAGCCGGACAACATCCTGCTCGATCGCGAGACGGGGCGCGCGATGGTCACCGATTTCGGCATCGCGCGCGCGGTGAGCGATACCGACGGCTCGCGGCTGACCGCGACGGGGATGGCGATCGGCACCCCCGCCTACATGTCGCCGGAGCAGGCCGCGGGGGAGCGCGAGATCGACGGGCGCAGCGATCTCTACGCCCTCGGCGTCGTCGCGTACCAGATGCTCACCGGCACGCCACCCTTTTCGGCGTCGAGCAC
>JABFXM010000274.1 GCA_013361745.1 Gemmatimonadaceae bacterium
GTGGGGGTATCCCATTACTTGAGCGTTCCGAGGATCTCGGGGACGCGCTCGGGCGTCACCGACTCGATGAAGTCGTCGTTGATCATGATCGGCGTCGCGAAGCCGCATGCGCCGAGGCACTCGACCTCGATGACCGTGTACTTGCCGTCCGGCGAAGTCACCCCGAGCTCGCCGCATCCGGTGTGCTTGAGGAACGCCTTCGCGACGTCCTCCGCGCCGCAGACGCCACATGGCGACGTCGTGCAGACCTGGATGAAGTGCCGCCCCACGGGATGCTGGTGGTACATCGTGTAGAAGGTGACGACCCCCTTCACGTAGGCGGGCGTGAGGTCGAGGAGCCCGGCGATCTCCGCCATCGCTCCCTCGCTCACCCAGCCTTGCTCGTCCTGCGCGATCCAGAGCGCGGGAAGCAGCGCCGCCATCTTGCTCGGATATCGGCTCAGGATCTCGTCGAGCTTCGTGCGCTTCTCGCCGACGAAGATCGGGCTGTGTTCGGCGGGGTGGCCGTGGCCCCCGCTGGAGTGCGACGCGTGCGCCGGGGCGTGGAGCCCGCCTTCCTCGCGCGCGCTCATCGGTCGCTCTTTACCATGGTGGTGACGGCGGTCGATCTCTCCCTCTTCGCTGCGCTCATCGGTCGATCTCTCCCATCACGATATCAATGGATGCATTGATCGCGATGACGTCCGAGAGCAGGTGGCCTTCGACCATCCGCGGGATTGCGCTGAGGTTCACGAACGAGGGCGGACGGATGCGCCAGCGTACCGGCTTCGAGGTGCCGTCGGAGACCATGTAGTAGCCTTTCTCCCCCTTCGGGCTCTCGACGGCGACGTACGCCTCGCCGATCGGCGGACGCGGACCTTCCATCACCTGCTTGAAGTGGTGGATCATCGACTCCATCTCGCTCGTCGCCTTGCTCTTCGGCGGCAGGATGACGCGGTGGTCGTCGATGTTCACCGGGCCGTCCGGCAGCCGGCGCAGCGCCTGCTCGAGGATGCGCACCGACTGGCGAAGCTCCTCGAAGCGAACGAGGAAACGATCGTAGACGTCGCCGTTCGTCCCGACGGGGACGTCGAAGTCGTAGGTCTCGTAGTCGAGATACGGGAAGTCCTTCCGCACGTCGTAGGCGACGCCGGACGCGCGAAGCATCGCGCCCGAGAGCCCGTAGTTGAGCGCTTCCTCCGCCGTCATCGCGCCGAGTCCGACCGTGCGGCCGACCCAGATCCCGTTCCGCGTCAGGACGCGGTCGACCTCGTCGAGCGTCTTCGGGAAGAGGGTGATGAAGGTCTGGAGCTGCTCCGTCCAGCCGTTAGGCAGGTCCGCCGCCATCCCGCCGACACGCGTCGCCGTCGTCGTCAGCCGCGCGCCGATCCACCGCTCGAGGAGCGCGTAGACGTTCTCGCGCTCCTGGAAGAGCCAGAGGAAGGGCGTGAACGCGCCGATGTCGATGCAGGTCGTCCCGAGCCAGACCAGATGCGAGATGATGCGCGAGAGCTCCATCGCGATCACGCGCAGCACCGTGCAGCGCTCCGTGATCTCGATCCCGAACAGCCGCTCCGCGCCGAGCGCGAAGGCGACGTTGTTGCCGATCGAGTTGAGGTAGTCCTCGCGATCGGTCCACGGGATGATCTGGTTGTACTGCCGGTACTCGCCGATCTTCTCGAAGCCGCAGTGCAGGTAGCCGATGTGCGGGATGCAGCGCACGACGGTCTCGCCGTCGAGCTCGAGCACCAGACGAAGCACGCCGTGCGTCGCCGGGTGCTGCGGCCCGATGTTGATGAGCATGTGCTCGCCCTCGAGCTCGGGCTCGAGCGAGGGAGGCGCGGCGACGGCGACGGTGCTTCCGTCCTCCGCGACCGCGAGGGGCACGCGCTGCGGACGCCCCTGCGCGTCGAGCCCGGTCGTCGAGAGCTCGACTTCGACGGTACGCTTGATGGTGGCCATCGCTTACTCCCCCGTCTTCTCGCCGGAGCGGAGCCGGGCTCGCATGTCCTGGGGCAGATCCTCGAACGCGTCGGCGATCGAGAGCTCCTCCTTCGAGTAGCGCGCTTCCGGATTCGCGGCCAGCGCCTGACGGAGCTGCTCGGCGCGGCTGAAGCGACCGCGCAGCGGGAAGTCCTTCCGGAGCGGGAATCCTTCCTTGTAGCCCTCCCACATCAGGAGCCGGCGCAGGTCGGGGTGTCCGACGAACTTCACCCCGAACATGTCGTAGCACTCGCGCTCCATCCAATCCGCGCTCTTGAAGATCGGATACACGCTCGGTACCTCGAGCGGCGTCCCCTTGGGAAGCAGCGCCTTGAGGCGGATGAAGCGCCGGAACGCGAGCGAGCGGAGGTGCCAGACCACCTCGAGCGGCTGCTCGACGTCGCGGAACTCGACCGCGGTGACGTCGGAGAGGTAGACGTAGCTCTGGCCCGGGTCGTCGTGCAGCCAGCGCACGATCTCGGCGACCCGCGAGCGCTCGACGACAACCGAGGTCTCACCCCACACGACATCGACGCGCTGGATCGCGGCGCCGAACTTTTCGCGCAGCGCGTCGACCGTCGGGTTCACCGGACCGCCACGATGCGGGATCTGCTTCGGAGTGGTCGCGGCTGGAGAGCCGGCGGGGAGCCCGCTCCCCGGGATGACGGGCGCGAACGAGGACGATGGACTCACAGGCCGGAGCGCGTCTGGTGGACGGCGTTGCCGAAGGGCTCGGAGAGCTCGTTGATCGCCGAGGGCGGGATGTAGAGCTGGCTGGTCGGATCCGGCTCCATCTCATGGCGGATCGACGGGTCCGCCGCGCGCTCACGCTTCACCTTCTCCTGGAGCATCATGATCCCGTAGATCAGCCCCTCGGGCCGCGGCGGGCAGCCGGGGACGTAGACGTCGACCGGGATGATCGTGTCGATCCCCTGCACCACCGCGTAGTTGTCGAACATCCCGCCCGTCGAGGCGCAGGCGCCCATGGAGATCGCCCACTTCGGCTGCGGCATCTGCTGCCAGATGCGGCGGAGAACCGGCGCGAGCTTGAACGGGACGCGGCCGGCGCAGATCAGGACGTCCGCCTGGCGTGGCGAAAACGACATCCGCTCCATGCCGAAGCGCGCGAGGTCGAACTGCGCCGCCGCGGTCGCCATGAACTCGATCGCGCAGCACGCGGTGCCGAAGGGCATCGGCCAGAGCGAGTTGGCGCGGCCCCAGTTGACGAGGAAGTCGAGCCGGGTCGTCACCCATCCTTCCCCACCCTTGGGGTCGTAGGAGACGACGTTAGGCTCGGGACGCGGAGTCAATCCCATTGCAGCGCTCCCTTCTTCCAGACGTAGATGAAGCCGACGAGAAGGATGGCCATGAAGACCAGCATCTCGCCGAAGCCGAAGAACGAGGTCGAGCCGGCCGGGCACGCGCCCGAGGCGAGGAGAGGGCCGGTGCACGAGAGGCGCTGGAAGTACACGCCCCACGGCAGCATGAACACGGTCTCGATGTCGAAGACGATGAACAGCATCGCGACCATGTAGAACTTCACCGAGAACCGCTCGCGCGCGTCACCGAGTGGTGGAATTCCCGACTCGTAGGGCTGTTCCTTGATCGGGTTCGGGCGGCCGCGGGTGATCAGGTGGGAGAGGAGCGTGATGCCCACCGCATTGAGGGCGACGAACCCTATGAGCAGCAACAACGGGACGTAGATCTGCATGGCCCCCAGGAATTGCCCGAAGCGGACTTCGTGAAATATTTCACTTGTTGCGCAGCCCGTAAGCTATCCGGTGCGCCGAGCGAGTGTCAACCGCGCGCGACGGCGCCACGATACGGGAGCGAAAGCATCGATTTTCCTCCGGCGATGACGATTCCGAGAGCATGCGGCGCCGCGCACGCGGATGCACGCGCGCGAGCTCGCAGTCCTCGCGACGGCTCGCGTCGCACCGGCGTCCCATTTAGCTTCCGGCGCCGCCGCGCTCGACTTCGGTTTCGCCGTGAGGCGGCTCGGGCGCGACGCTCGCGCCTCTTCTCTCATCCGCCATCCCTCACCGCCGCACTCATGTCGATCATGTCCGACCGCTGGATCACCCGGATGGCCAGGGAGCACGGGATGATCGAGCCTTTCGAAGGCCGCCAGGTGCGCGCCGGAGTCATCTCGTACGGCGTGAGCTCGTACGGCTACGACATGCGCGTCGCGCCGGAGTTCAAGATCTTCACGAACGTCATGAACTCGATCGTCGACCCGAAAAGCTTCGACCCGAAGTCGTTCGTCGAGTTCGAGGGCGACGTCTGCATCGTCCCGCCGAACTCCTTCGCCCTCGCACGCTCGATCGAGTACTTCCGCATCCCGCGCGACGTCATCACGATCACCGTCGGCAAGTCGACGTACGCGCGCTGCGGCATCATCACGAACGTCACCCCCTTCGAGCCGGAGTGGGAG
>JABFXM010000473.1 GCA_013361745.1 Gemmatimonadaceae bacterium
CTCGTCGATCGGGATGAACGTCGCCGCGCTCGCGCTCGAGGGAGGGAATTGCCTCATCGACCCGAACCGCGACGTCAACGAGACGGCGTCGATCGTGCTCGGCGCGAAGCGCGGGGGCGGAAAGAGCGGCGTGATGATCCTCGGCGGCGGCAGCCCGAAGAACTTCATGCTCCAGACGGAGCCGCAGATCCAGGAGGTGCTCGGCATCGACGAGCGCGGGCACGACTACTTCCTGCAGGTCACCGACGCCCGCCCCGACACCGGCGGGCTCTCCGGCGCGACGCCCGCCGAGGCGGTGAGCTGGGGGAAGATCGATCCCGACCGTCTCCCCGACGCGGTGGTCTGCTACCTCGACTCGACCGTCGCGCTGCCGCTGCTGACCAGCTATGCGCTCGCGCGTACCCCGAAGCGCCCGCTGAAGCGCCTCTTCGACCACCGCGAGCGCAACATGCAGCTCCTGCTCGACGAGTTCGCCCGCGCCAGCGAGGCGCCCGCGGAGCCCATCGACACCGACGCGAAGCTGCCGATGCACCGTTAGGCGCGGCGAGCATATTTGCTTCAGCTGGTTACAACAGCAGGCACGAAGGGCACGAACTTTTGCTGTTGCTGTGAATGACAGAAGGCACCACGGCACGAAGGGGTTGCTCGAGACTCCTTCGTGCCTTCTGTTCAATCAGCTAAAAGCACAAGAGTTCTCATCAAACCCTTCGTGCCTTCTGTTCCAATCAGCTGGAGCAGGAAGCGCTCAGCCTCGCATCCGTCACCGCCGTCTCCCCTTCCGCGCCGGCCCGTGCTTCGTCCAGACGACGATCGCGCCGCAGCCGCTGAATCCCTGATACTCGACGGGAGTCTCGGCGCTGCTGCGGTAGACCGCGATCGCCGCGATGTCGCTCGCCGAGACCGCCTCGTCGAGGGTGGTCTGGTTGTCGAAGCGCATCCCGTCGACCACGATCGTCGGCGAGCAGCCGCCGCGCGTGCTCACCACGCGCGACTGACCGAATGACGACTCCACCACTCTCACGCCCGGCACCATGCGCAGGAGGTCGGCCGCGTCGAAGGCGTTGCGACGCTCGATGTCCTCCGGGCTGAGGAAGTAGCCGAAGCCGCGCTTCTTCGCGGCCTCGAACTCCTGCATGCTGCGGTCGAAGACGACCTTGCCGCGCACCTCGACCTCGGGAAGGATCCGCGCCGCGGAGTCGAAGCGGACGTCGAAGAGCAGCGGCTGCGTCGCGGAGAGCGTCACCGCCCGCGCGATCGGCACGAAGCCGACGGCGCGCGCCTCGAGTGAGAAGGTCCCTGCCGGGAGATCGACCAGCGCATAGTGCCCGACGTCGTCGGTGACCGTCTCGCGGTCCGCCTCGCGCAGCCGCACCCGCGCTCCCGCGATCGGCGCGCCGCCGGGAAGCCGGACGAAGCCGCTCACCCGCGCGCTGCCGTGCCGCGCGCCGGATGCTTCGCCGAGCGTGTCCGCGGGATCGATCGCGAGCGCGACCGGGACGACACCAGCCGGCGGGAGCTCCACGTGGATCTCTCCCGTCGCCGCGCGCCCGCTCGTCGCCCAGAGCTGCACCCCCGCGTCGCCGGGAAGACCGCAGAGCAGGAAGCGGCCGCTCGAGTCGGTGGACACGCGAGCGACGGGCGTCGATCTGACGAGCCCCTTGCTCCCGAAGGTGATCTCGTACCACTGCGCGGTGACGATCGCTCCCTGGATCGGGTCGAGCCGATCGACGCGCCTCACCGTGCCGACGACGAGCGCGCTCGAATCGCCGCGATCCCGTGCGCCACAGAGCGCGGTGCGCACCGTGCTCCGCCCCGGGATCGCGAAGTTCAGCGTGGCGGGATCGCCATCGACGCGGACCCGCCGGACGCCCGCGACGAGTCCCAGCTCGTCGAGGCGATTGTGGTAGAAGGTCGCGAGATAGTCGCCGCGGGGGACGTTCGCGATGCGGAACGCGCCGCTCGAGTCGCTGTCGACCGTGAACGTCGCCCCGTGCACGAGATCGGTGGCCGACGCGAGCTGCACGACCGCGGCGACGAGCGGCGCGTTCGCGATCGAGTCGCGGACGGTGCCGATGACGGTGACGCGCGTCGTGTCACCGTTCTGTGCCAGGGCCCGTCCGGCGGCGGTCGCGATGACCGCGATGCAGAGAGCGAGAGAACGGCTGGCCCGCATGCGAGGAGAGGGAAGAGGATCGGTCCGGATCGTTCGGTCACCGGAGAAGTTGCCCGCGTTAGGCAGCGGCGCAAGAGCGTCAGTGGGTCCGGCGCACCGCCCGCACGAAGTTGAGCCGGGCGTACTCCCCGCCCGACAGCCGGCCGGCGAGCGTCTCCCCGCCGAGCAGCTCGTCGCGGATCGCGGCGTCCTCCCAGCCCTGGTCGATGCGCGCGTCGATCGCGGCGATGAGCTCCGCGTTCCACGCCGCCTTCGCGCGGAGCGCCGATCGCGCGTCGGCCACGCGGCCGCGGTGCGCGTCGAAGAGCTCCGCCGGCTCCAATGCCGCCATCGCCTCGACCGTCTTCAGGAGCAGTCGCGGGTCCTCCTCGGGATGCGCGATGCGCACCTTCACGCCGAGAAAGAGATCGCCGCCGAAGAGAATTCCGCGCTCCGCGTCCCAGACGGCGTGATGATCGGCGCTGTGGCCGGGGGTGTGGATCAGTGTGAGCCCCGCGGGTGGCGCCGCCGCCGGCACGCCGCGCGCGGGCATCGGCGAGCCCCATGTGATGCGCCGGTAGAGCGGCACCCGCGTCAGCTCGGCGAGCGCGTCCCGCGTCGACCCGGCCATCGCGATCGAGACCCCAGCCGCGTGGAGCGCGACGACCCCGCCCGAATGATCCTCGTGGTGGTGCGTGAGGATCGCCGTCGCGACGCCGCGCCCGCGCGCGAAGGCGGCGACGTCGCGCGCGGCAGCCGGGAAGCCGGTGTCGATCAGGGCGCCGCGATGGAGGTATGCGCTCACGTCGTAGCCGACCAGCCGGCTGCGCCAGTGCGAGAGCCGGACGCGGGTGACCTCGCCGTGCGTCTCGAGATCGAGCGACGCCATCGCTACCGCCGGATTGCGCGCGCCTCCATCGAGCCGCGCGCCCGCGTCACCGCGGCGACTTGCCGCGCGGCGTGTTGCCGCGCCGCGTCCAGATCTGGATCACGCCGCAGGAGCTCAGCTGCTGGTACTCGACCGGCGTCTCCCCGGGCCCGCGATAGATCGCCATCCCCGCGATATCGTCGGGGCGCGCGAGCTGGTCGAGATCGGACGACGGCCCGTTCACCGGCATCCCGTCGATGACGATTCCCGGCTCGCAGCTTCCGTTGATCGAGCCGACGCCGCGCATCGAGATCGTCGCGCCGGCACCGACCATCCCCGACTGGTAGATCGTCACCCCCGGTACCATGCGCAGCAGATCGCTCGCGCTGAAAGCCTGCCGCTCCTCGATCCGCTCGCGGTCGAGGAAGAAGCCGAAGCCGCGCTTCTTCGCCGCCTCGAACTCCTCCGTCGCGCGGTCCACCACCGGCTTGCCGGTGACCTCCACCGTCTGGAGGACGCGCGCCGCCGAGTCGAAGCGGACGTCGAAGCTCAGCGGCCGCCGCGCGGACAGGGTGATCGATCGCGAGATCGGGGTGAAGCCGATGGCGCGCGCCTCGAGCGTCTGCGTCCCCGCGGGGAGGTCGGCCAGGGTGTACGACCCGCGCTCGTCGGAGACGGTCTCCGCCATCGTCCCACGGATGCCGACGCGCGCCCCCGCGAGCGGAGCGCCCGATGGGCGACGCACGATCCCGCTCACCCGCGCCGAGCCGCGCCGCGTCGGCGCACCGGTGCTGTCCCGGTGCGCGAGCGTGTCGGCGACGTCGATCGCCAGCGACGTGGTCGCGACGGAGAGCGGGGGGACGGTGACGCTCACCGTGCCGGTCGTCGCGCGCCCCGCCGAGGCCCAGATGCTGAAGATCGCGTCGCTCGGCAGCCCGCAGAAGGCGAAGCGTCCGTTGGCGTCGGTCGTCGCCCGCACCGTCGGCGTCGAGCGGATCATCCCCCGCGTGCCGACGGACAGCTCGAACCACTGCGCCGTCACCGTCGCGTTAGGCACCGCCTCCGGGCGGTCGGCGTTCACGAGCGAGCCGAGGAGGACGCCGCTCGAGTCGCCGCGCGGCCGCAGTCCGCAATGCAGAGTGATGATCCGCCGCGCGCCGGGAATCCCGAGCTCGACGTCGTTCCGGCCGCTCGTGATCTGGACAGCCCGCACCGGCCCCTCGAGACCGAGCTCGTCGAGCCGTTGGTGGAAGAACGTCGCGATGTACTCCCCCGGCGGGACGTTGGCGACGCGGAAGAAGCCGCTCGAGTCGGAGACCGCGTTGAACGACTTCCCGTGC
>JABFXM010000319.1 GCA_013361745.1 Gemmatimonadaceae bacterium
GCGCGCTCCGCTCCGACGCGTGGCCCTCCGGCCCCCGTGCACGGGAGCGCATGCGTGACGAGGAGATCCTCCTCGAGCTGCGCCGCCTCGTTACGCGCCGCGGAGAGCGCGCCGAGGAGCTGGTGCCGCAATCCGCGATCGCGCCGGAGCGTGAAGTAGGCGCGGGCCCGCGCCCGGGCCCGCGCCGCCCGATCGCGCATGGCGACGTCGGCCAGCGCGAGCACCGGCAGGACGGCGACGGCGATCACCGCGAGAAGCGCCCCGCCCGCGCGCCAGGCGAGCATCGCCACGGCCATCCAGGTGAGGAGCACCAGCGGCGCGCCGACGACGAACGTCTGCATTGCGGGATCGGACCCGGATCGGCTCGTCCGGTGCGCGACGGCGCGCGCGATCGTCACCGACGGCCAATGCACGACGCGGCCGAGCAGCGCGACGGGAGCGGCGGCGAGGGCGAGCGCCCCCTCGCGGAGCGCGAAGATCGCGCCCGAGCCGATGCTCGTGTCGATCGTCGCGTCGCGGAGATCGATGCCGCGGCGGCTCGCCAGCTCCTCGAGGCGACGCAGGTCCTCCCGCAGCGTTCGCGCACGGTCGGTGAGGGCGGGGGTGTCCGGCGCGGCGCCCCCGAGAACGCGGCGCGCCGAGTCCACGCGTCGCGCCAGCGCGACGGTATCGGCGTAGCGGGCGTCGCTGCCTAACGGCCCGCTGCCGGAGGCGCCGAGGGTCGCGGCGAGGCGTTCGACATCGGCGGCGGCGGCGACACTCTCGAAGTTCATCGTCAGCGCGCGAAGGCGGCGATCGATCTCGGCGGTGAGCGACTCCGGCTCGCTCCCCCCGTCCGGAGCCCAGGCGTCGAGCCGGAGCGGCTCGCCGATCTCGACGAGGATGCGCGTTCGCGGCCTCGCCTTGTCCTCGAAGACGAACCCCATCGGCAGGATCGTGACGTCGCGGACTCCGGCGGCACGCGCCTGGAGGGCCATGCGGGCGGTTCCCGTCTTCAGCGGGGCGATCGCGGGCTCGTCGTGGCTCTTCCCTTCCGGGAAGATGAGCACCGCCCGGCGCGCGGCGAGCTCGGCGACGACCGCGCGGAATGCGTCGGCGTTGCGCCTCGGATCGGGCGCGCCGCCGGCGTCACGCCGTGCGCGCTCGTCGCTCGCGCGACGGAGTGGGACCATCCCGAGCGCGCCCAGGAACACCCGCAGGAAGGGGTTCTCGAAGAGCGTCGCCTTCCCCGTGAAGGTCACCCGCCGCGGCAGCGTCGTCGCGACGAGCATCGGATCGACGACGGCGTTCGGATGGTTCGCGACGACGAGCAGCGGCACGTCCCGCGGCACGCACCCGGCGCCCACGATCTCGATGTCGCGGTAGTACCAGCGCAGCGCGATCCGCGCGAGCTGCCGCATGATCGCGTAGAGCATCAGCGCTGGCGCGTTCGCGCGGCGAAGGTGTCGGGTACCTTCCGGAGGATGATCAGCGCGACGAGCATCGCGATGGCCACCGTTCCCACCGCCGCGCGGTACGCGATCCCCGTTCCGAAGGCCGGCGTCAAACCGTCGACGGCGAACGCCCACACGAAGGGCCCGAGCACCGCCGCGGCGCGCGCCGAGAGCACCATCAGCCCGAAGTAGCGCCCCGCCTCGACGTCGGGAACGAGGCTGAGCAGCAATGGACGCTCCGCCGTGCTCACGCCGCCGTAGATCAACCCGATCAGGAAGCCCACGACCCAGAACGCCTGCTGCGAGGGGGCGAGGATCATCGCGGCGAGCAGCACGACCCAGGCGGCGATGACTCCCATCAGCGTCTTCTTCGGCCCGATGCGATCGGTGACGATTCCGCAGACGTAGCTGCCGATCACCGCCGGGATGGTCAGGATCAGGAAGAGCTTCACCTCGGAGCCCCTGGCGAAGCCCATCGCCACGACGGCGTACAGCGCCATGTAGCTGATGATCGTCCCCATCGCGTCCTGGTAGAGGAACGACGCGAGGATGAAACGCAGCGCACCGGGATGTTGCTTCGCGTCGCGTACCGTGCGCGCCACGTCGACGAAGGCCTCACGCCACTTCACCCGCGTCCGCTGTACGGTTCCGGCGAGATGATCGCGGCACCAGAGGATCAGCGGAATGGTGAAGAGGAAGAACAGCAGCGCGGTCGGGACGAAGGTGCTGACGCGCCCTCCGTGCGAGGTGAAGGGGATGATCGATCGCAGCGCGGTGAGCGCGTTGGGGGGCAGCGCGAACGCGCCGGCGACCGAGCCGTTGAAGAAGGCGGAGACGAGCGCCACCCCGGCGATCGAGCCGACGTAGCCCAATGCCGTGCCGATTCCGGAGAGTCGGCCCTGCTCGCGCAGCGGCGCGAGCTCCGGGAGCATGGCGTTGTAGAACGGGAGCGCGCCCTGGTATGCGTAGTTCGCGACGATGAACGCTCCGATGATCGCGACCAGCGCCGGCATCGGGATCTGCCATCCAGCGGGCAACGCCGCGGCGCCGATGGTCTCGTCGCCCGTTACCGGCACCATCGTCTGCCCGACCACACCGATCGCGATGGTCGCGAGACATGCGATGACGGTGAACCATACGACCCACGGCTTGCGGCGGCGGGTCGCGTCCGAGATCGCGCCGAAGACGGGGATGGACAGGGCGACGAGCAGCGACGAGACACCGTTGCCGATCGCCATCGCCGTGTTCTTGACATGGAGGTCCGACACCAGCCAGACGGCGAAGTACAACGTCGCGACGTTCATGGAGAAGATCGTGTTCGCGAAGTCGTACAGCGCCCAGCTCAGGCGGTCGCGTGCCGGCGCTCTGCGTTCGACGACGATCTCGCCGTCGGGTGCCGCGGTCGGGGGGAGGAGGTGAGTCGCGTGGGCCATGGATTCGGGAGGGTTGGGCTCTGAGTCTAGCCGTCGCCGCGAGAGGCTGCGATACGTCGGGTGACGTAGCCACAAAAAGGGAACGCCCGCCGTTGACGCCTCTGGCCGGTCGTGCAGATTATGACCGATGCGTTTCTCGATGCGTCACGATGTCGCCGCGCGCTCGGTCGCGCGCTCGCGCACTCTCGTTCTCGCCCTCTGCGTCGTCGTGGGGTGCGACGGGACGTCGAACTCCCGCGTGCCCGACTCCACCGCCGCCGCGAGCACGGCGACCGCGGACACCGGGGAGCATGCCGCGCTCAACTCGGGCTGGAGCCCGGACGCGGGCTCCGT
This sequence comes from Gemmatimonadaceae bacterium, assembly GCA_013361745.1. Taxonomy (GTDB): domain Bacteria; phylum Gemmatimonadota; class Gemmatimonadetes; order Gemmatimonadales; family Gemmatimonadaceae; genus JABFXC01. The sequence continues at coordinate 3,200 of JABFXM010000319.1, forward strand.
GCTGCTGGTCGCGAGCGACATTCCCGGCGTCGCGCAGGTGATCTTTCCCGAGGTCACGGACAGCACCTTCGGCGACTCGACGCTCACCGATCTCGCGCCGGTGCGCGGCACGCGCGTCACACTGTACTCGCGGCGCGGCGAAGCGGGTACCGCGATCGTCGCCGGCGAGGACAGCACCGCGCGCGCGGACAGCTCGAGCGATGAGTGCGAGGGCTGGCCCGCCGTGCGCCTTCGCAACGAGGGACGTACGGCGGCGGGAAGCTGGACGGTCGGCCTCGTCACCGGCCGCGCGCAATCGATCCCGCTCGATTCCATCGAGCGTCTGTCGCACGCCGATTCCGCGCGTCTGGCGAATGAGGTGACTCGCCTCGCGAGCGGCCTTCCCGACGACACCGCCCGCGCCTTTCGCGGACTTCCCTACTCCGTCCACGGCGTGCGTCGCTTCCAGCCGGCGCCGGGAGTCGAGGCGCTCGTCGCCGACGTCGCGCGACGCATCAACCAGGAGGCGAACCCGCGCGAGGAGCAGATCCTCATCGTCGCCGAGCGTGACAGCGGACGCGCCGATTCGCCATGGCGCCCGGCGTTCGTCGAGCGGGCATCGGGCCACGAGGGAAGCGTCCAGACGCACGACGTGCTCGCCGCGCTGGCGATCGGACCCTCGCACCGGCCCAGCCTCCTCGTCGCGCGCTACGTCAGCGACGGGATCTCCTACCTGCTGCTCGAGCGCGTCGGCCCGGCGCGCTGGAACCTCCGCTGGGTGAGCGCGGCGAGCGATTGCGGCTGACCGCCGACGCCACTGCCTGACGGGGACGCGTCTCAGTCGGCGTCCGCTTGGCCCAGCGCCGCCGGCGCGGCGCCGTTCGCCCGCGCGGTCGCGAGCGCGACCAGCGTCGCGACATAGGGAAGCGCGAGGAACGCCTGATACGGAAGCGTCCACCCGCGTGCCTGGAAGAGGTACTGCAGCGCGTTCGCACCCCCGAACGCCACCGCCGCGAGCAGGACGCCCCCGGGGCGCCAGCGACCGAGCGCGTCGATCGCGATGGCGATGAAGCCGCGCCCTGCCGACATGCCTTCCGCGAAGGTCCCGGTCTGCACGAGCACGAGCGAGGCCCCGGCGGCACCA
>JABFXM010000141.1 GCA_013361745.1 Gemmatimonadaceae bacterium
GCCGCGGCGGTGAGCGCGGCGGGCGTGACGGTGGCCGCGGTGGTCGCGGCGACGAGCGCAGCCGCGAGGGTGGCGATCTCGTGGAGAACGTGATCGCGATCAACCGCGTCGCGAAGGTCGTGAAGGGCGGACGCCGCTTCTCCTTCAACGCACTCGTCGCGGTCGGCGACGGTCAGGGGAAGGTCGGCTTCTCAACGGGGAAGGCGAACGAGGTCTCGGAGGCCGTCCGCAAGGCGGTCGACGGCGCGCGTCGCAAGATGGTGTCGGTGCCGCGCACGGGCGGGACGATCCCGCACGAGATCATCGGCGAGCATGGTGCGGGCCGGGTGCTGATGAAGCCCGCCGCGCCGGGCGCCGGTGTCATCGCCGGTGGCGCGGTCCGCGCGATCATGGAATGCGCGGGGATCAGCGACATCCTGACGAAGAGCCTCGGCTCGACGAACCCGCACAACATGGTGCTCGCGGCGCTCGACGGGTTGCAGCAGCTGACGACGGTCGAGCAGATCGCGCGCGAGCGCGGTGTCGAGCCGGCCTCGCTCCCGTACAGGTCGCGCGCGAAGAGCAAGGAGGCGGTGTAACATGCCACGCACGTTCGTGTGGCACCGGACCCGCGGGCCGAAGCAGACTCCGAAGGAGCAGCCGGCGACGCAGGGCAAGGTGCAGATCAAGCAGGTGAGGAGTGAGATCGGCCATTCGTGGCGGATCCGTCGGACGCTCGAGGCGATCGGCCTGAAGCATCACCAGGCCGTGATCGTCAAGCAGGATTCCGAGTCGCTCCGTGGACAGCTCAGGCAGGTGCGGCACCTCGTCGAGGTGACGCCGGTGGAGGAGTGACGCCAGTGGAAAACAACCAGAAGATCGGGCTGCACAACCTTTCGCCCGCTCCCGGTTCGAACAAGGAGCGCAAGCGTCTCGGTCGCGGTCCGGGCTCGGGCACCGGCAAGACGTCGGGCAAGGGTCACAAGGGCATCAAGGCGCGCGCGGGCCATCACGGCCCGGGCGGCGGCAAGCCGCAGTTCGAGGGCGGCCAGATGCCGCTGACGCGCCGTCTGCCGAAGCGCGGGTTCACGAACCCGTTCAAGGTGGAGCACCAGGTCGTCTCCCTCGCCGACATCGCCGAGATGAAGGAAGTGACCCCCGAGGCGCTCGTGGAAGCGGGACTGATCCGCGCGCGCAAGGGTCCGGCGAAGCTGCTCGCGAACGGCGAGCTCACCCAGGCGGTGACGGTCCGCGGCGTCAAGATGAGCCAGGCGGCCCGCGATCGCATTGTCGCGGCCGGAGGCCGCGTCGAGGACTGACATGGCTCAGGTGAACCCCGCAGCGGCGGTTCGTGACGTGGTCCGCACTCCCGAGCTCTGGGAGAAGATCACGTTCACGTTCCTCTGCCTGCTGGTCTACCGGATCGGCGCGCACATCACCGCCCCGAACATCGATGTGCTCGCGCTGACGGATTACTTCGCGCAGCAGAAGGGCGGCGGTGGCGGCCTGCTCGGCCTCTACGACCTGTTCGTCGGCGGCGGGCTCTCGCGGGCGACGGTGTTCGCGCTCGGGATCATGCCGTACATCTCGGCGAGCATCTTCCTGCAGATCGCGGCCGCGGTGGTTCCGCAGGTCGACAAGATGCAGAAGGACGAAGAAGGCCGGAAGACGATCAACCAGTGGACGCGCTACATCACGGTTGCGCTGGCCGCGATGCAGGCGTGGGGATTCGCGATCTTCGTCGAGTCCCTGCCCGGTGCCGTCGCGGCGCCGACGCTCGGGTTCAAGCTGCAGATGATGTTCGTGCTCACGACCGGCGCGCTCTTCGTCATGTGGCTCGGCGAGATGATCACGGAGCGGGGGCTCGGCAACGGCGCGTCGCTGCTGATCTTCTTCTCGATCATCGAGCGGCTGTGGGGCGGGATCTTCTCGACCTTCAAGTTCGTGAGCACGGGCGCGCTCGGGGCGTTCAGCCTTCTCGTCCTGCTCGCGATCATGATCGCGGTCGTCGCCGGTGTCGTCCTCGTGACGATGGCGGCGCGCCGCATCGCGATCCAGATCCCGCGGCGCACGATGGCGAAGGGACGGCAGCGGGAGGCGTCGCGGAGCTTCATCCCGCTGCGCCTGAACTCGAGCGGCGTCATGCCGATCGTGTTCGCGCAGTCGGTGATCGTCGTCCCCGGCGCGATCGCGCAGTTCAGCGGCAACGAGAAGGCGCGGGCGATCGCGGACCTGATGGCCCCGGGAACGACCGCCTACTTCGTCCTCTTCTCCTTCCTGATCCTCTTCTTCACGTACTTCTACACGTCGATCATCTTCAACCCGGTCGACATCGCCGAGAACCTGAAGAAGCAGGGCGGCTTCATCCCCGGCGTGAAGCCGGGCGCGAAGACGGCGGAGTACGTGGACACGGTGCTGTCGCGCATCACGCTGCCGGGCGCGGTCTTCCTGACGCTCATCGCCGTGCTGCCGATCGCGCTCGCCGACGCGTTCAGCCTTCCCTTCGCGTTCGGCGGCACGTCGCTGCTGATCGTCGTCGGCGTCGCGCTGGACACGCTGGCGCAGGTCAACCAGCACCTGCTCCTCCGCAAGTACGACGGCTTCATGAAGAAGGGGCGGGTCCGCTTCCGCGGCCGCCAGGCGACGGGCGGCAGCTTCTAGGCCCCCACTCACCCGGAACGAGGCGCGACGCGAGGCGCGCGGGCGGAGCGATGGCTGCTCCGCTTGCGCAGGGCCGGACGTCGCGCTCAGTTTTTTACGAGACATGGACATCGTTCTCCTCGGGCCCCCGGGCGCCGGCAAGGGCACCCAGGCGCAGCGCCTCTCGGCGAAGCTCGGCATCCCGCAGATCGCGACGGGCGACGTGCTGCGTGCCGCGGTCCGCGACGGGACACCGCGCGGGCTGGAAGCGAAGGCATACATGGATCGCGGCGATCTCGTCCCCGACGAGGTCATCCTCGCGATCATGAAGGAAGCACTCGCCAGCGACGGCGCCCGCAAGGGATCGATCCTCGACGGCGTCGTGCGCACGCTGCCACAGGCCGAGGGGCTCGCCCGCGTGCTGAAGGAGCTGGGCCGCAAGGTGGACGCGGTGCTCTTCTTCAACGTCGCCGAGGGCGAGCTGGTGAAACGGCTCGGCGGGCGCACCGTATGCGAGAAGTGTCAGACGCCCTACACCGGGAAGGAGGCGGGGAGCGTCTGCGAGAAGTGCGGCGGGACGCTCGTGCGCCGCAAGGACGACGAGCCGGAGGCGATCCGCAACCGGCTCGCGGTGTACGGAAAGCAGACCGCGCCGGTGCTCGACTGGTACCGGAAGGCGGGGGTCAACGTGCGCACCATCGACGCCGTGGGAAGCCAGGACGCGGTGACCGCGCGCGCACTGGAGGCAATCGGCAAGTGATCCAGCTGAAGTCGGCGCGCGAGATCGAGGTGATGGCCGAGGGGGGATGCATCCTCGCGGCGGCGCTCGAGCATACACGCGCCGCGGTGCGCCCGGGGATCTCGACGGGTGAGCTCGACGCGATCGCGGAGGAGTACATCCGCCGGCACGAGGGCGCGCTCCCCGCCTTCAAGGGCCTCTACGGATTCCCGGCGACGCTCTGCACCTCGGTCAACAACGAGATCGTCCACGGCATCCCGTCGCGCTCGCGCGTGCTGAAGGACGGCGACATCGTCTCGATCGACATCGGGGTGAAGTACAAGGGCTACTACACCGACATGGCGGCGACGGTCCCGGTGGGCGCGGTGGACGCGCGCACGGCGAAGCTGCTCGAGGTGACGGCGAAGTCGCTCGAGGTGGGGATCGCCGCCGCGCAGCCGGGGAACCACATCGGCGACATCGGGGCGGCGGTGCAGCGCGTCGTCGAGGCGGCGGGGTTCAGCGTCGTGCGCACGCTGGTTGGACACGGCATCGGCACCGAGCCGCACGAGGAGCCGCAGGTGCCGAACCACGGGAAGCCGAAGAGCGGCAAGACGCTGGTCCCCGGCCTCTGCATCGCGATCGAGCCGATGGTGAACGTCGGCGGCCCGGCCACGCGCACGTTAGGCGACAAGTGGACTGTCGTCACGCAGGACGGCTCGCGCTCGGCGCACTTCGAGCATACCGTCGCGATCACGGCGGACGGGCCGCGGGTGCTGACGCGGGCGGCGTGAGTTTCACCGTGGGCTGAAGGCAGGAGGCTGGAGGCTGTAAGCTGCGCTGTCCCCGGACCGCCGTCGACTGCAGTCAACGCCGTCGCCCACAGCCATCAGCCTCCTGCTTCCAGCCACCAGCGAGAACTTCTCTCGGCGGAACTATCCTCCGATGCTCCGCTCCACCGCGGCCTCCGCGCGC
>JABFXM010000143.1 GCA_013361745.1 Gemmatimonadaceae bacterium
GCGCGATCGTCGACGTCGTCATGCGCTTGTTCTGGAGCGCGGAGACGGAGCCCTTCTTCGACACCGCGAGCGATCACGAGACGCTCGTCACGCGGCCGCGCGACGTCACCGACAACGCGGTGCCAGCGGGCACGTCGCTCACGGCCGAGCTGCTGCTCAAGCTTGGCGAGATCCTGCACGACGCGGAGCTGACCCGTCGCGGTACCTGGATCGTCGAGACGCTCGCCGAGCCGATGGCGCAGCATCCGCAGGCGTTCGGGAACCTGCTGGGTGCCGCCGATGCGGCGATCCACGGCTTCGTCGAGGTCGCGATCGTGGGTGAACCGGAGGACGCGCGGTTCGTCGCGCTCGCGGCGGAGGTCTGCACGCGGTACCTTCCCGCGCTCGCGCTGGCGGGCGGACCGGCCGCGAACGCCGGCGGGATCGGCCTGCTCGCCGACCGTGAGGCACGCGGTGCGCCGACCGCCTATCTCTGCCGCGGCTACACCTGCGAGGCGCCGGTGACCGAGCCGCGCGCGCTCGCCGAGCAGCTCGAGGGAGTGTCGCGCAGCGCAGTGTGAACCTTCAGCCACATCCCCCCATGGCTCGTCCACATCTCTTCGCGCAGATCTACGGCTACGCGGTGTGCCTGACGGCGGTGATCGTCGGGCTGGTGTCGATCAACAACGCGACCGAGGCGGCGTTCGACCTCGGCAACCCGACGCACACTCGCAACCAGTGGGGGACCGACGTCCCGGCGACCTTCGAGGAGTTCCTCGCTCAGGAGCGCGGTCAGATCGACAACACGAACACGCCGCCCGAGGTGTCGAAGGACAGCTCGCGCGCCGCGTCACCGCTCAGCGACGCGCAGCTCAGGCGCATCTACGAATCGCGCCGGGACGATCTCGTCGCCGTGCGCCGCTTCCACGCGACGAAGAGCCTCGTGGCCAGCCTCCTGCTGCTCGTCGTCTGCGTCGCGCTGTTCGCCACGCACTGGCGCTGGCTGCGCCGTCTTCCCGACGTTCCCGCCACGACGTGACCGACATCGAGACCCAGCCGGCCTCCTTCACCCGCGGGCTCTTCGCGCGGGCGATCCACGACGACCTCGTCTTCCCCTACCCTGCTCCGCTCGACGAGCGCTCGCCCGAGGAGGCGAAGGTCATCCGCCGCATCGAGCGTGACTTGAAGGAAATGGCGGCCGCGGGACTGATCGACGCGGCCCGCTCGGACGAGGAGGAGACGGTGCGTGAGGAGACGATCCGCGCCCTCGCCGAGCGCGGGATACTCGGTCTCTCGATCCCGCAGGAGTACGGCGGGCTCGGTCTCTCGGCCACCGGCTACGCGCACGTGCTCGGCCTCGTCGCGACGCTCGACGCATCGTTGGGCGTCCTCGTCGGCGTGCACTGCGGGCTCGGCTCGAAGGCGCTCGTGCTCTTCGGGAGCGCGGAGCAGAAGGCGCGCTACCTGCCGATGCTGGCCCGCGGCGAGACGCTCGCCGCCTACGCGCTCACCGAGCCGGAGACCGGCTCCGACGCGCAGAACATCAAGACGACCGCGGAGTGCGAGAGCGACGGGTCGTGGCGGCTGAACGGGCGGAAGATCTGGATCGGGAACGGCCATCGCGCCGGCGTGATCGCGACCTTCGCGCAGACGCTGGTCGAACGGCGCGGAGAGATGGTGCGTCGGCCGACGGCGTTCATCATCCGCCCGGACATGCCGGGGTTCCGGGTCGTCGGGACCTTCCGCAAGATGGGAATCCGCGGCTCGACGCAGGCGGAGCTCGAGTACAAGGATCTGCGGGTTCCCGCCGAGCACACGTTAGGCGACGTCGGCAAGGGGTTCGGGGTCGCGGTGCAGGTACTGAACGGTGGTCGGCACTCGCTGGCCGCGGCCTGCACGAGCGCGACGAAGCACCTGCTCGACGAGATGACGCGCTACGCCGAGCAGCGGGTCCAGTTCGGGCAGCCGATCGCGAGCTTCGAGATCACGCAGCGGAAGCTCGCGGCGGTCGCGGCGGACGCCTACGCCGCGGACGCGATGCTCGGAGTGCTCGGGCGCCTCGCCGACGACCCGACCGCCGACCAGTCGCTCGAGGCGGCGTGCTGCAAGGTGTTCGCGAGCGATCTGATCTGGCGCGCCGCGGACGAGACGGTGCAGATCGCGGGAGGACGCGGCTTCGTGAAGCCGTACCCGTACGAGCGCTTCCTCCGCGACGCGCGGATCAACCGGATCTTCGAGGGGACGAACGAGATCCTGCGACTCTTCATCGCGCTGAACGGGATCGCCGAGCCGGCGGAGCGCCTCGCCGGGAACGGCTCGGCGCTCAAGAGCCCATTGCGGAACGTCGGGCTGCTCGGCGGCTTCGCGGCCGAGCGATTGATGCAGCGCATCCGTGGGACGGCGTCGCTCGACGCTCCGCTGGATGCGCGACTGGCGAAGCACAAGGAAAAGCTCGAGAAGCACGTCGGCGAGCTGGCGACGGCGACGGAGGCGGTGATCACGCGGCACCGCAAGGCGATCATCGAGAAGCAGATGATCCTCGAGCGGCTGGCGAACATGGCGATCGATCTCTTCGCGACCGCGTGCACGATCTCGCGGACGCAGCGGATCATCGAGACGGGGAGCGAGACGGAGGTCGAGAAGGCGCTCGCGCTGTGTGACCTTTTCTGCGTGACGGCGGGACGGCGGTTCCGGGCGGTGCGGATCTCGCTGGATGAGGAGGCGGACGACGATCGGCGCCGGGCTGTAGCGGCGATCGTGAGGGCAGACCGTGGCTACGGAGTTCCGAGCGCGGTATTGCCGGGAGTCTGAAGCTCGGTGCTCCGAACCGCGCGCGGGAACGTCTTCAGTCGTGGGTCGAGCGATGCTCGGTGCGCATCCGGGCATCGCGCGGTTTGGCAGGGAGAGCCACACGAGAAGAGCGGAAGCACTGCGGAAGCACTCATTCCTGCGGCGTTCTTCCGTGTTGCTTCCGCCGTTCTCCCTCCCAACACCGCGCGATCTCGCCTCCGCGCCAGGCGCCGACGCGACCCGCAGCGGCACGAAGCCACGTGGTCCCATCGCGAGGCGATCGCCCAGCGCTCGACGTTTGCTGAAACGCCGGCGCTGGACGCGGCGTAGGCGCGAGGATAGCGTTGCGGTGAACCTCTCGTCCCGGAGAAGCTGATGTCAGTCCTGCCCCCGATCATCAACGGCACGCTTCGTGAGCACTACGTTCTGCTCTTCGGCGCTGCGGGCGCGTTCTCGTTCGTGGTCGGATCGATCGGCGCCTGGTTCGGGGCGCAGTTCGGCGCGCGCCGGCTCATGCGCGATCTTCGCGAGTCGCAGTCGCTCGGCGCGGGGGAGAACGCGACGCACTTCCGTGAGCTGAAGCAGTCGCTGGAAGACGTCTCGCTGGAGGTCGAGCGACTCGCCGAGGGACAGCGGTTCACCGCGCGGGTGCTCGCCGAGCGGAGCGCGATCGCGCCCCCGCCCTCCGCCGTGCCCGCGCCGCGGCGCGCGGCGGAAGAGGTGACGCCGCACTGAGGTCGTGTGATTGGTACGGCCGGGTGCGTCCGTCGTCCGGCCGGGTCTCCTTCAACCGGAGGTGCCTGTGGATCTGCTCACCTGGATCATCGTCGGACTCATCGCGGGAGTGCTCGCCTCGTTCGTGATGGGCGGCGGCTTCGGGATCATCGGCGACATCGTCATCGGGATCGTCGGCGCGTTCCTCGGCGGCTGGATCTTCCGGACGTTAGGCGTGCATTCGCCGCTGAGCGGGCTGGCGGGAACGATCCTCGTCGCGTTCATCGGCGCGGTGGTGCTCCTGTTCATCATCCGGCTGATACGGCGCGGGACGACGCGAAGCGTGTAGCACGAAGCGCGCTCACCCGCCGTGCTGGCACCACCGCAGCACCACCGTTCCGGCGACGGTGCCCTCGGCGCGCTCGATGAGCGTCGGCGCGAAATCGGGGTTGAGCGAGAGCAACTCGATGGACGCGGGGCCCACGCGGCCGACGCGCTTCACGACATAGCCGTCATCGGGGCGGCGCGCGACCACGATCGAGTCGCGCGCCACCTCGCTGCCGAGCTTCACGAGCACGACGTCTTCCGAGTGAAGCAGGGGAAGCATGCTGTCCCCCTTCACCGTCAGGGCGACATAGCGGCTGCGCGGGAGATCCTCGGGGAGCGCGAGCCAGCTGTCGCAGGGCTCGTCCCAGAGGGCGCGGCCGCTTCCCGCGGCGATGCCGAGGTCGAGCCGCGGCGCGCATCGCGCATCGGCCGCGGGAGCGATCACACGCGCGAGGGTCCCCGACATCGGCGCGGGCTGCGCGATC
>JABFXM010000245.1 GCA_013361745.1 Gemmatimonadaceae bacterium
CGGACCGGTACTGTTTCCCGCCGTACGTGGGCCATGGAGGCTGGATCGGTATCCATCTCGACCGCCACCCCGATTGGGGCGCGGTCCAGGAGCTCGGTCGCGACGCCGGGCGGTTGCCCGCGCCGTAGCGGCTCCTCGCCCGCATCGCCGCGGACTGACGGCACGCCTGCCATTGCGGGGCCGTCGTGGTGGGGCGCATCTTCGCAGCTCGCGCAGCCCCGCCGGCAACTCGAACTCCGACGGCCCATGACCCCCCTCGCCTCCCTCTGGCTCCCGATCCTCCTCTCGGCGGTGCTCGTCTTCATCGTGAGCTCGATCATCCACATGGCTTCGCCCTGGCACAAGGATGATTACCCCAGGTACCCCGACGAGGACCGCGTCCTCGACGCGCTGCGCCCGCTGAGCATCCCGCCCGGCGACTATTTCATGCCGCGCGCCTCGGGGATGGAGGAGATGCGCTCCCCCGCGTTCGTCGAGAAGCTGAACCGCGGGCCGTTCGTGCTCATGACCGTCATGCCCAACGGTCCGGCGAACATGGCGCGCAGCCTCGTCGGGTGGTTCGTCTACATCGTCGTCATCGCGGTCTTCGCGGGGTACATCGCCGGTCGCGCGCTGCCTCCGGGAACGATCTACCTCCAGGTGTTCCGCTTCATCGGCGCCACCGCCTTCCTCGGCTTCGCGCTCGCCCTCTGGCAGATGTCCATCTGGTATCGCCGTGCCTGGTCGACGACGATCAAGTCGACCGTCGACGGACTGGTCTACGCGCTGCTCATGGGCGCGACCTTCGGCTGGCTCTGGCCGCGTTAGGCATATGGCCCGGATGAGGCTCGCCGCGATCGGAACCGTCGTCGTCGCGCTCGCGACTGGCGCCTGCGTCTCGGGATCGGTCCGCGCCCCGGCCGGTTCCCTCGGCGCCGGGACGCGACGCGCGCTCGCGGCGACGATCACCCGCTCCCTCCACGACGAGGAGCTCGCGGCATGGTACCCGCGCGCGATCGATCGCGAGCAGGGCGGATTCCTCAGCCAGTTCGACTACGAGTGGAAGCCGACCGGCGACCAGGACAAGATGATCGTCACCCAGGCGCGGCACCTCTGGACGACGGCGCGCGCCGCGCAGTTCTTCCCTCGCGACACCGGCTTCCTTCCCGCCGCCGCGCACGGCTTCCGCTTCCTGCGCGACGCGATGTGGGATCGCGAGCAGGGAGGCTTCTTCTGGCTCGTCACCCGCGACGGCAGGCCGGAGCCTGAGACCGACGGACGCATCATCAAGCAGGCGTACGGCGACGCCTTCGGCATCTACGGGCTCGCGGCCTACTACGACGTCTCCCACGACAGCTCGGCGCTGCGGCTGGCGCAGGACGCCTTCCGCTGGCTCGACGCGCACGCCCACGACCCCGTCGCGCACGGCTCCTTCAACTACCTCTAGCGCGACGGCACCCCGATGCGCGCCGGCTTCGGCCGCGACACCCCGAAGGACCAGAACTCGAGCATCCACATCCTCGAGGCGTTCACCGAGCTCTATCGCGTCTGGCCAGACCCGACCCTCCGCGACCGGCTCGCCGAGCTGCTCTATCTCATCCGCGACACGATCCGCGTCGAGCCGGGGACGCTCACGCTCTTCTCGACCGCGGACTGGAAACCGGTCTCCTACCAGGACTCGAGCGAGGCAGCTCGTCAGGCCGACCACTACTACCACGATCACGTCTCCTTCGGCCATGACGTCGAGACGGCGTACCTGATGCTCGAGGCCTCCGCCGCGTTAGGCATCGCGAACGACACCGCGACGCGGCGTGTCGCGAAGCATATGCTCGACCATGCGCTGCGCAACGGCTGGGACGACACCGTCGGGGGCTTCTACGACGCGGGCTATTACTATCGCGGGAAGCCGGGGATCACCATCGTTCAGGACAGCAAGAACTGGTGGGCGCAGGCGGAGGGGCTGAACACCCTGCTCCTCATGGGCGACCTCTACCCGAACGATCCCCTGCGCTACCACGACAAGTTCCTGAAGCAGTGGAGCTACATCGAGACCTTCCTCATCGATCACCAGCACGGCGGCTGGTATGAGGGTGGGCTCGACAAGGAGCCGCAGCGCAGCACCGGACTCAAGGGCCACATCTGGAAGGCCGCGTACCACGACTCGCGGGCGATGATGAACGTCGCCCGCCGTCTGGCCCCGGCGCCGGAACGTTAGGCAGCCGCTCTCGGGTCAGCGCTCCTTTCCGTTCAGCGTCCGGTCCGCCGCGATCGCCAGGAACATGTAGTGCGTCGCGCCCCCGCCGAGCACGTACTCGGCCTGCTGCCAGAGGAAGGGAAAGTTCTTCAGCTCCGGCAGGTCCGGACGGATGAGCGCCGTGCCGGACACCACGCCGCCCGGGATGTAGGACCAGTCGGCGCGATTGAAGCCGTACGCCGTCGTCATCGAGCGCGCGCCCACCCCGGACACGAACGACGCCGTGTTCCGACCGGGATGCACGCCGAGCACGAAGTTCAGCGCGTTGAGCATGTACTCCGTGCTCACGACGTCGGGGAAGGCGCGGTGCAGGAAGTACTGCTGCACCCCGAACCACTGGATCCCCCACCCCGCGCCCCAGATGTACGGCTCGTACGGCACACCGTACGGCGTCTTCTCCTGCGCTGTGCGCACCTTCGCGAACTCCCTCGCCACCGCCCCGCGCAGCTCGGCGGTGAACGCGGTGTCGGCGATCGCCGGAAGCGCGCGTCCCACCGCCCAGCCGACGCTGCCGGCGCGCTCGATGATCCGCGGGCGCATCGCGAGCAGCGCCTGACGATACTCGCTCTTCCCCGTCGTCAGCAGCAGCTCGACCGTCGCCGCGACACGATCGTCGAACGCCGCGGCCGAATCGGTCTCGCGGTGCCAGAGCTCCTCGGCCGCGGTCGCGCTCTCGCGCGCGAGCGCAGGGTCGTAGTCGCGCAGCACCCGTCCGGCGATCGCCAGCGCCACGATACCCTTGTATTCGTGCGAGGGGTTCTGCTCCGTGAACACCAGCCGGTCGTCGCTTCCGCCGTGCAGCGATGCACCGCGAAGGTCGGCGCCGCGCGAGGAGTCGGCATGGACGTTGTCGGTGCTGTTCGCGACGTCGCCGAGCAGGACGTACTGCGGCAGCGTCGGCACGATGATCCCGCGGTACAGCCGACCCATCGAGCGATAGCCGCCGAGTATCGAGAGGATCCCCTGCTCCACCTGCTGCAGCAGATCCGGCTTCCCGTCCGGCTGGTGGATGCGCACGAGCCTGCGCGACTGGTCGATGCTCGTGTCGTCGTAGTCGACGCCGAAGAGCTCGTACGTCGACGCCAGGATCCACACCTCGTCCGCCTGCGATTCGATCCGCAGGTCGTCGTCCCCGGCGTCGTGCCAGCCGCCGACGTTGAGCCCGGGGACGACCTCGCCCGCCGCGAAGCGCGTCAGCGTCGACGGACCCTGCGCGTAGCCGTCGAAATGATTCGAGTCCGGCCGCGCCATGCGCGCGTCGTCGAGGTGGTCGACGCCGTGCCAGACGCGATACTGCTCCTCGACGCGCATGTGACACATCTGCGCCGGCAGGAAGTAGCCTAACGTCGGCTGCCAGGCGTCGCGCCCGTAGACGTCGTCACCGATGCGGAACGGCACGGAGCGGTAACCGCGATACTCGACGACGTACATCCCGGGCCGCTTCACCGCGCTGAAGTCGAAGCGCAGGTACTTGTAGCGGAGAAAGTCTCCCCACGCGGCGGGGGCGCGCGAGAGCACGTCCTCGAACCCGCCGCTCTCGGAGATGCGGCGCAGCCGCGCGACGCCGCCGCCCCCGTCCGCGGGATCGGTCTCGATGATCGCGACCTTCCGCTGGGCCGGGTGGTAGCCGACCTGCGACACCTCGACTACGGGCGACTCGCGCCAGCCCTGGATGCCATGCGGCCGGATCGTCCACTCGATCGCGCCCGTCGTCGCGCCGGCGCGCGCGAGCGATCGGACGACGAACCAGCCGTTGTTGTGCTTGTTGCGCCCGTCGTAGAGTGCGATGTCTCCGGTCGCGCTCTCGATGACGAGCCGCTGCGAGTCCGACTCGGCGGCGACCATCAACCGGGGTCCGCGCGCGAACGGTGTCGCCTGCAGCTCTCCCCACCGGTCACGCTGCATCGCGCGGTCGGGCTGGCGCGGAAAGATCCCCGACTCGCCGCCGAGGTACCAGCTCTTCCCGAACAGGTCGCCGGGATAGAGCTCGAGGTTGAAGCCGACGCGCCCCACCCATTGCTCCGGCAGCGGCGAGTCGAGATCGACGATGACCTTCA
>JABFXM010000258.1 GCA_013361745.1 Gemmatimonadaceae bacterium
GAGCGATCCGATGCCAACACCGCGGTGCAACGACTACCCGCGGTGGTCGCTCGGATCAGTCTTCCGCCGGTGGTCGTCGACCGGGCCGTGGTCCGAGCCAACGCGCGATGACCGCGATGCCCATCAGGGCGATGCCGACCCACATCGCGACGCGATTGTCGGCGCGCGCGCCCCAGGCCCAGATCACGAAGCCGGCGAGCGAGAGCGCGAGCCGGAGGCGGAGCAATGCGCTCGGATTCATCGCTTCTCCTTTCCACGGGAGACGAAGCCGCGGACGCCTTCGCGGAAGTCCTCGGTCATCCGCGCTTCGACGTTCGTCACGACGCCGGCGGCGATGCCGTCGGCGAAGGAGAGCTCGTCGAGCTTGTTGAAGAGCCACTTCGTGAGGGCCATCGCGGTCTTCGGGGAGCGCGCCATCTCCTCGACGATGCGCTCGACGTCGGCGTCGAAGGTTCGACCGGGGAGGATGCGGCTCACGAGACCGATGCGCGCGCCTTCCTCGGCGCTGACGACGCGGCCGGTGAGCACCAGGTCGGCAGCGTGCTTCTCGCCGACGCAGCGGCGCAGCATCGTCATCACCATCGCGGGCACGAAGCCGACCCGCACCTCGGGGAAGCCGAACTTCGATTCCTCGTGCGCGAGGACGAGGTCGCAGGCGATGGCGAGCCCCGCGCCGCCGGCGAGCGCACGTCCCTGCACCGCGGCGACGATCGGCTTCACGATGGTCCGGATGGCGAGGAACACCCTGCCTAACGACTCGGCGTCCTCGCGGTGCACCTCGCTCGCGGAGTCGAGCATCGCGGCGAGCGCCTCGAGATCCGCGCCGGCGCAGAAGTCCTTCCCCTCGCCGCGGATGACGATCACGCGCACGACCGGATCCGATTCGAGGGTGCTCAGCGCGGCGAACAGCTCATCCGCAGTCTGGCGATCGAGGGCATTGCGCTTCTCGGGGCGCGTCAGGCGGATGTAGCCGACGCCGTTGCGCCGCTCGACGGCGACGCGCGACTCGGCGCTCATGGCGCCGCCGGGAGCTGGAGACGCTTCGCTTCGTCCTCGGGCACGTCGACCAGCATGCGCAGCATCGCCGTTGAGAACACCTTGCCCTGGGCGTCGGTCTTGAGCGAGAGCGTGCCGCCCCCGCCGAGCGCGCCGTGGAGGAGGAAGTTGAGAGCGGAGAGGTTGGGCAGCTCGAAGCGCTCGACACCGCCGGTGATGACGCCGCGGAAGTGGGCCGCGACGCGCTCGCGCGTCAGCGCTCGGTCGAGCAGCGGATACCACTCGGGACGCATCGCGATGACGCCGACGTTCGCCGTGTCGCCCTTGTCGCCGGAGCGCGCGTGGGCGATGTCGAGGAGACGGACCTTCACTTGAGCACCTCCACCTTCGTGGTGACTACGCTCTTGTCGACGAGCGCGGGCCAGTACGCGACGACTTCCTCGACCTTCGGGCGCCCTCCGGCGAAACCGGTCACGCTCGGGGGCCCGTTCAGCACGAGCGGCGCGAGCTCGCGGGTGAAGCGTTCGACGGAGGCACGGTCCTGCCCGCGGACACCGATGCGAAGCTGGACCTCCGGAAGATCGACGGGCGTTCCCGCGAGCGGACCGTGCGTCGCCGATGCACCGACGAACTCCGTGAGAATCTCGTCGAAGCGGAGACCGAGCCGCTCCATCCGCTCGCGGAGGACGCGATCTGCGACCTTCGCTTTCTCCAGCGCGTCGGGCCAGGAGTAGACGAGCGTGCCGACCGCCTTGAAGCCGGCGCGATAGGCGATGGAGACCTTGAGCTTGTCGGTCGGCGCACGGCCGCGGATGCCGTGGACGCGCACCCGATCCGGACCCGCGTCCTCGATGTGGATCGTCGTGAAGTCGGCGATGACGTCGGGGGTGATGTACGAGTGCGGATCGCCCATCTCGTATACCAGCTGTTCAGCGACGGTGTGCACGGAGACGCGGCCGCCCGTGCCCTGGTGCTTCGTGACGACGAAGCTGCCGTCGGCCGACGCCTCGACGATCGGGTAGCCCACGTTCGCGAGGTCGGGGATGTCGCGCCAGTCGTAGAGGCAGTTGCCGCCCGAGCACTGCGCGCCGCACTCGATGATGTGGCCGGCGACGATGCCGGCGGCGAGGCGGTCCCAGTCGGTCGCGCCCCACCCGAACTCGTGGCGCAGCGGCGCCATGGTGAGCGCGGTGTCGGTCGAGCGGCCGGTGACGACGACGTTCGCGCCGCGCGCCAGCGCCTCGACGATCGGCTCCGAGCCGATGTAGGCATTCGCGGAGAGCACGCGGTCGCGGACGCTGCCTAACGGCGCGCCGGTCTCCATGTTCGCGAAGGCGTGTCCCTGCGCGATGAGCTCGTCGAGGTACGGCAGCAGATCGTCGCCGGTGACGACGCCGATCGTCACCTTGCCGGCGGCCCCGCGCGAGCGGGCGACGTCGCGCACCGCGTCGGCGCAGGCCGGCGGGTTCACTCCGCCGGCGTTGGCGATGACCTTGACGCCGCGATCGGCGACGGCGGGCATCACGCTGTCCATCGCCCCGATGAAGTCACGCGCGTAACCCATGCGCGGGTCGCGCTCCTTCTGCTTCTGGAGGATCGACATCGTGACCTCGGCCAGATAGTCGAGCATCAGGTAGTCCACCTGACCGCCCTCGACCTGACGCCGTGGCGCCTCGAGCCAGTCTCCCCAGAAGCCCTGTCCTGCAGCGACGCGAACGGTACGACTCATACGTCGTCGAAGTGTGCGGGTAGGACGAAGGGGCCGAGGTGCGGCCCTTCGTTGTGCAGCGACGCGCGGAGCGCCATGGCGAGGACGGCACGCGTGTCCTCGGGATACACGATCGCGTCGACGAAGCCGCGGGCCGCCGCGTACCGCGCGTCGAGCTGGCGCTCGTAGTCGGCGCGCATCTCCTCGATCTGCGACTGCAGCTCGGGGGTGACGGGCTTGCCGGCCTTCTTCGCCTTCTCGATCGCCGGACCGTGGACGGCCTGGACCGCCGATTCGCCTTCCATCACGGCCATGCGACCCGTCGGCCAGCTGAAGATGAAGTCCGGGTCGAAGCCCTGCGCGGCCATCGCGTAGTAGCCGGCGCCCGACGCGTGATTGACGGTGAGCACGAGCTTCGGCACGCGAGCGGTCGCCATCGCCTCGACGAAGCGCGCGCCGGCGCGAATGATCCCCTCGTGCTCCGCCGCGGCACCGACCATGAAGCCGGAGACGTCCTGCACGAAGAGCAGCGGGATCCGCTCGCGGTCGCAGCGGTCGATGAAATAGGCGACCTTCTCCGCGCTCTCGGTATACACGATCCCACCGAAGCGCGGCTGCTCGCCGGGACGACCCTTGATCAGCCCGCGCGCGTTCGCGATCACGCCGACCGGGATCCCGTCGATCCGCGCGTCGGCGCAGATCATCTCCTTCGCGAGATTCTCCTGGAACTCGTCGAGCCGTCCCTCGTCGACGAGGGCGCGCAGCAGCGCGTGCGCGTCGTACGACATCCGGTGATCGCCCGGCAGGAGGTCGTACACGACGTCGGCGTCGGTCGTCGGCTCGACGACGGCGTCGCCGTTGCCGCGCTCCAGCAGCGGACGGCGCGGGAGCCGCGCGATCCCCTCGCGCAGGCGACGGATGCAGTCATCGTCGTCCTCGGCGACGTAGTGCGCGACGCCGCTGATCTCGGCGTGGGTGACGGCGCCGCCCAGCGTCTCGCCGTCGATCGTCTGGCCGGTGGCGCCCTTCACGAGGTTCGGGCCGCCGAGTCCCATGAAGGACGTCCCGCGAACCATGATGATCGTGTCGGAGAGCGCGGGGAGATACGCGCCGCCGGCGATGCACGGGCCCATGACGGCGGCGAGCTGCGGGATCCGCAGGTAGCGCCGCATGATCGAGTTGTAGTAGAAGATCCGCGACGCGCCGTACTGCCCCGGGAAGACGCCGCCCTGGTAGGGGAGGTTCACGCCCGACGAGTCCACGAGGTAGATGATCGGGATGCGGCAGCGCATCGCGATCTCCTGCGCGCGGAGGATCTTCGTGATCGTCTCCGGCCACCACGAGCCGGCCTTCACCGTCGCGTCGTTGGCGACGACGACCACCGGACGCGCGTCGACGAGACCGATGCCGGTGACGACGCCCGCGGCTGGCGCCTGCCCGTCATAACGGTCCCAGGCGACGAGAAGTCCGATCTCGAGGAAGCGCGTGCCCTCGTCGCAGAGCTTCGCGATCCGCTCGCGCGCGGTGAGCTTTCCCTGCGAGTGCTGGCGCTCGATCTTGTCGGCGCCGCCCCCCTC
>JABFXM010000609.1 GCA_013361745.1 Gemmatimonadaceae bacterium
GAGAATGTCGCGTGCAACAACCCAGACCATTCGCCAACGTGGAGATCACGCGTGACGCCGCTAGCGAAGCTGCTTGAAGCGGCCCTCTTCGCGAGCGCGCGCCCGGTGCCGACCGAGGAGCTGCTCGCGCTCGATCCGGAAGCATCCAGGGCCGCCGTGGCGGCCGCGCTCGAGGAGATTCGCGAGCACTACGACGTGGAAGGGCACGGGGTCGAGCTGACGGAGATCGGGGGTGGGTGGCAGATCCTCACCCGCGCCGAGTACACCGAAGCGATCGAGCGGGCGCAGCTCGCGGCGCGGCCCGCGCGCCTGAGCGCGGCGGCGCTCGAGACGCTCGCCCTCATCGCCTACCGCCAGCCGCTCGGGCGCGCCGAGATCGAGGAGATTCGTGGCGTCTCGGTCGGCAGCGTGCTCAAGTCGCTCCACGAACGCGGCCTGATCGACGTCGTGGGACGCGGGGAAGGGCTGGGGCGCCCGTTGCTCTACGGCACGACGCCGATCTTCCTCGAGTACTTCGCCCTGCGGCACCTCGAGGAGCTGCCGCGCTCCGACGAGCTGGCGATCGCCCTCCGCGCCGAGCCGCGCGCCCTCTGATGGCGGAGCCGATGCGCATCCAGCGCGCCCTCGCGCGGGCCGGCGTGCTCTCGCGTCGGAAGGCCGAGGAGCTCGTGGCGAACGGCCGCGTGACGGTGAACGGCTCGCCGGCGCAGGTGGGCCAGACGGTCGATCCCGAGCGCGACGTGATCCGGGTGGACGGCGAGCAGATCGGCGCGCCGGCGCCCACCGAGTGGTTCGTCCTGCACAAGCCGGCAGGGGTGATCACCTCGCGGCACGA
Source organism: Gemmatimonadaceae bacterium (assembly GCA_013361745.1). Taxonomy (GTDB): domain Bacteria; phylum Gemmatimonadota; class Gemmatimonadetes; order Gemmatimonadales; family Gemmatimonadaceae; genus JABFXC01. The sequence continues at coordinate 836 of JABFXM010000609.1, forward strand.
TCCCGAAGGACGAAAGACGGTGTTCGACCTCGTGCCGGCGCGGCCGGGGCTCACCTACGTCGGACGCCTGGACTTCCTCACCGAAGGGGTGCTGCTGCTCACGACGGACGGGGCCGCGGCGCATCGCCTCACCCATCCGAGCCACGAGGTGGAGCGCACGTACGTCGCGTCGGTGCTCGGAGAGGGCGACGTCGCCGCCGAGCAGGCGCGGTTCGGCGTCGAGCTCGAGGACGGGCTCGTGCGCCCCAAGAAGATCCAGGCACGGAGAACGGGCAGAGGCAGGTGGGAGCTGGACATCACGATCAGCGAAGGGCGGAATCGCGAGGTGCGGCGGATGTGCGAGGCCCTCGGCCTCGAGGTCGATCGACTGGTGCGCGTCAAGTTCGGCCCGGTGGAGCTGGGCGACCTCGCGCCGGGAAAAGTGCGCTCGCTCACCAGGGCGGAGCGGGCGTCGCTGGAGCGGCTGTAGGACCCTTGTAGGTCGTTCGAGCGTATGAGCGGATGAGCGGACGAGCGGCAACGACCACCGCGCGGCCGTCGGCAGGGAAGATCGTTTCACGAGGGGCTCGCTGGTCGTCCATGCAGGACCGTACTTCACTGTCCGCCAAGAGAGATCCGTGGCCACACAAGTCTCATCGACCGCCGATGCCCGCCTGATCCAGGACGTCAGCAGCCAGGTCGCGCTGCGCGTTGTCGGTCAGTCCTACATGATCGATCGGCTGCTCATCAGCCTCCTCACCGGCGGCCACGTGCTGCTCGAGGGGGTGCCCGGCCTCGCCAAGACGCTGACCGTCCGCACTCTCGCCGAGACGATCTCCACGACCTTCTCGCGCATCCAGTTCACGCCGGATCTGCTGCCGGCGGACGTCGTGGGGACGCAGATCTACGATCAGTCGACCGGCAAGTTCATGGTGAAGAAGGGGCCCATCTTCGCCAACATCATCCTCGCCGACGAGATCAACCGCGCGCCCGCCAAGGTGCAGGCGGCGCTGCTCGAGGCGATGCAGGAGAAGCAGGTCACGATCGGCGGCACGACGTACAAGCTCGAGGAGCCCTTCCTGGTGTTGGCGACGCAGAACCCGATCGAGCAGGAGGGGACCTACCCGCTGCCGGAAGCGCAGGTCGACCGCTTCATGCTCAAGCTGCGGGTCGGGTATCCGACGCGCGACGAGGAGCGGGAGATCATGCGTCGGATGGCGAGCGGCCACGCGATCGACATCAGGCACGTCGCGACGCCGGAGGCGATCCTCGACGCACGGGCGCGTATCGCCGACCTATACATGGACGACCGGATCGTCGACTACATCGTCGACATCGTGCACGCGACGCGCGAGCCCAAGCAGGCTGGCCTCGACGAGCTGGATCAGCTCATCGAGTTCGGCGCGAGCCCCCGCGCCACCATCTCGCTCGCGCAGGCCTCGCGCGCGCACGCCTTCCTGCGCGGCCGCGCCTTCGTGACCCCCGACGACGTGAAGGCGATCGCCCCTGACGTGCTGCGCCACCGCGTGCTCACGACGTACGAGGCCGAGGCGGAAGAGGTGACCAGCGACGAGATCGTGTCGCGCGTGCTGGCCAAAGTCGAGAGCCCGTGACGGGCGTCGCGCCCGGGACCGCGGCGCGGAAGAGCACCGGCGTCCCCCCTGAGATCCTCCGGCAGGTCAAGCTGCTGGAGCTGCGCACGCGCGGACTGGTGAACTCCCTGTTCACCGGCGAGTACCGCTCCGTGTTCAAGGGGCAGGGGATGGAGTTCTCCGAGGTGCGCGAGTACCAGCCCGGCGACGAGGTGCGCTCGATCGACTGGAACGTGACCGCGCGCATGCGGAAGCCGTACGTGAAGCGCTACATCGAGGAGCGCGAGCTCACCGTTATGCTCGTCGTCGATCTCTCGGGGTCGGAGCGCTTCGGGACGCGCAAGCGGTTCAAGAGCGAGCTCGCGAGCGAGCTGGCGGCCGTGCTCGCGATGTCGGCGATCCGCAACAACGACCGGGTGGGCGCGGTGCTGTTCACCGACCGGATCGAGCACGTCGTGCCGCCGCGCAAAGGGCGGCGCCACGCGCTCCGTCTCATGCGCGACCTGCTCGCCTTCGAGCCGACCGGCACCGGCACCGACATCGCGATGGCGATCGACTACGCCGGCAAGATGCTCGTGCACAAGGCGATCATCTTCCTCGTCTCCGACTTCCAGGAGGAGGACCTCGAGCAGCCGCTCAAGCTCCTCGCGCAGCGACACGACGTCGTCGCGGTCACCGTCGACGATCCGAGCGAGCACGAGCTTCCCGACCTGGGGCTGGCGCGCTTCATGGATCCGGAGACGGGCGAGACCCTCGACGTCGACACGAGCGACCCGGACGTCCGCGCCCGATTCGCCGAGGCGGTGACGGAGGAGATCACCGCGCGGCGCCGGCTGCTGCGCAAGCTGGCGATCGACGAGATCCCCCTCCACACCGACGGCGGCGTCGTGGACCCGCTCATCCGGTTCTTCCGCACGCGCGAGACGCGCTCGCGGCAGCGATGAGGATGGAGCGGTCGGACGGTCGGACGGTCGGACGGTCCGCCGGTCGAGCGATGGCGCTCGCCGTCGCGATCGCGGTCGTCGCCTGTCCGTTCCCGGCCGTCGCGCAGGCCCCCCTCCGCATCCCGGTGCAGGCGGGGGCCACGCTCGACCGCGACTCCGTGACGGTCGGCGACGTCGTGCGCCTCACCGTCCGCGTCCGCGCGCCGCGCAACGCGACGATCAACTTCCCCGCCGCCGTCGATTCCCTCGGCCCGGTGCAGTCGCTCGAGCCCCCGGCGGTGCGCGACGGTGCGGATACGGTCGACGCGGCGGACCGCATCGCCGTGTACCGCCTCTCCCCCTGGGACGTCGGGCGGCTCCAGATCAAGCTGGGCGACGTCCTCGTCCAGACGGACGACGACGAGCGTCGCGTCACCCTTCCGCTGCCGACACTGTTCGTGCGCAGCGTGCTCCCGGCCGACACGGCGCTCCGCATTCCCAAGCCCGCGCGACCACTGCTCGAGCCGCGCGAGCCGATGCCCTGGTGGTGGTGGGCCCTCGCCGCCGCCGTGCTCGCGATCGTGCTCGGCGTCTGGTGGTGGCTGCGGCGCCGGCGCGCCGGCGCTGCGCACACCGGCGATCCCTTTGCCGACGCCGAAGCGGCCTTCGACCGGCTGGAGCGCCTGCGACTGGTGGACGCCGGCGAGCCGGGCCGCCACGCCGCCCTCATGACGGACGTCGCGCGGCGATACCTCGCGGCGCGCTTTCCCCAGGGCTCGCTCGCGAACACCAGCCGCGAGCTGCAGGAGGCGCTGCGGGGTGTCGGCACGGTGCCCCATGATCGGCTCGCCCGGCTCTTCGCCGCGGTGGATCCGATCAAGTTCGCGGCCGCGCCCGTCGCCCCGGGCGAGGCCCGCGCCCTCGGCGCCGAGGCGCGCGGGATCGTGC
>JABFXM010000243.1 GCA_013361745.1 Gemmatimonadaceae bacterium
AGGAAGAGCGGAACACTTCGGAAGACCTCGAAGGGGTCGGGGGCCACACAGAAGGGGTCGGGGGCCAGGGGTCGGGCGTCGGGTTGTAACCGCTTCACCGCTGTTCATTGGATCGCTCACATCTCATTCGTCATCGCTTCACCGCATGCAGCCTGTTCGTTCACAACCTCGCTCGGCGCCTGACGGCGCGCCTTCTTCCGCGTCGCCGCGCATCGTCATCATCGGGGCCGGGCCCACGGGGCTCGCGGCCGGGTATCGCCTGCGCGAGCTCGGCTACGACAACTGGGTGATGCTCGAGGCGCGCGACAAGGTCGGCGGGCTCGCGTCGAGCGAGAAGAGCGCGAACGGCTTCACCTACGACATCGGCGGCCACGTCCTCTTCTCACACTACGAGTACTTCGACAGGCTCTTCGACAAGCTGCTCGGCGACGAGTACCAGCTGCTGCTGCGCGAGAGCTGGGTCTGGATGTGCGACCGCTTTCTGCCGTACCCCTTCCAGAACAACATCAAGTATCTGCCGAAGGAAGTCGTTCTCGAGTGCCTGCTCGGACTCGTGGAGGCGCAGAAGCAGCCGCTCGACGTGTCGCGCTTCAGGAATTTCGAGGAGCTGATCCACGGCGTCTTCGGCGCCGGGATCGCGAAGTATTTCATGATGCCCTACAACTTCAAGGTGTGGGCGCATCCGCCGAAGATGATGAACAAGGAGTGGATCGGTGAGCGCGTGTCGGTGGTCGACATCAAGCGCGTGCTCGGCAACGTCGTGCTCGACCGGGATGACGCGGGGTGGGGACCGAACTCCACCTTCAAGTATCCGCTGCACGGCGGGACGGGTGGGCTCTTCGAGCGGATGCAGCCGTACGTCGCCGACAACCTCCGCCTGAACACTCCGGTCTCGCACGTCGACGTCGACGCGAAGGAGGTCGTGCTCGCGGACGGGAGCCGCGAGCGGTCCGACATCCTGATGAACACGATGCCGCTCGACGTCCTCGTGAAGGGGATGACCGGCGACGGCCCCGAGGGGATCCGTTGCGAGGCGTCGCGCCTCCGCCACTCGGGCGGCTACATCGTCGGCATCGGACTGAAGCAGCCCTCGCCCTCGAAGAAGTGCTGGATGTATTTTCCCGAGAGCAACGCGCCGTTCTATCGCGTGACGTATCTCTCGAACTATTCTCCCGAGGTCGTGCCCGACGCGCGGACGCACTACTCGCTCCTCGCCGAGGTCTCGCACTCGGAGTTCAAGCCGGTGGATCGCCGCAAGGTGGTCGAGGACACGATCCAGGGGATGGTGAACGTGAAGCTCCTCCGTAAGGAGGATCGGGCCGACATCGTCGACGCGCACCTCATCGAGCGCGACTACACGTATCCGACGCCCTCGCTCGAGCGCGACGGCGCGCTGCACGCGGTGCTCCCCTGGCTGGAGACGAAGGACATCTACTCGCGCGGCCGCTTCGGTGCCTGGCGCTACGAGGTCGGCAACATGGACCACTCGGTCGCCCAGGGCGTCGAATGGGTGAACCGCATCCTCCAGGACGACGTCGCGAACGAGCTGACGTACCTGGCGAAGCGCGGATGTTGAAGCGGCAGGAAGCAGGAGGCTATAGGCTGGAGGCCAAAGGCCTAAAGCCTCCTGCTTCCAGCCTCCTGCTTCCAGCCTGAGGTCGCACGACACCCGGACTCGCATCGATGACACACGCAGCCCCACGACACGCCCTCATCCCCTGCGGTGGCAAGGGGACGCGGATGCTCGCGCTCACCGGTGGATCGCCGAAGGAGCTCGTGCTCGTCGCCGGAGTGCCGGTGGTCGAGCGGGTCGCGCGCGAGTGCGCGGCGAGCGGGATCACCGAGCTGCTCGTGGTGATCGCGCCGGGGAAGGAGGAGATCGAGCGGCGGCTCGCGCCGCTCGCGGGACAGCGCGGGATGCCGGCGCGGATCGACTTCGTGGTGCAGCGCGAGGCGCGCGGATTGATGGACGCGGTGCGACTCGGGCGCGACTTCGCGAACGAGGGACCGATCGCGATCGCGCTCCCCGACAATCTCTTCCTCAGCGAGACGCCGGCGCTGCGTCAGGTGATCGACGTCGCGATCGCGACGGGCAAGAGCGCCGTGTCGATCGTCGGCATCGCCGCCGAGGAGGCAAAGGCGAAGGGGGCGACCGCGATCTACGAGGGTCAGCCGCTCAACGGGGAGTTCCGCATCGGCTTCATCCCCGACAAGGGCGCGAAGAGCGCGACCTTCGACACGAAGGGGGCGAAGCTCGCCTACACCGGCGTCGGGCGCTACGCCTTCGGTCACGCACTCTGGAAGACCATCGAGGAAGTCGAGGGAACGCTGCAGCCCGGCGCGGAGCTCGACGACATCCCGGTGATGCAGCTCCTGCTCAATCGCGGGCTGATGACCGGCTGCCTGATCGACGGCCGCTTCCTCGACGTCGGGCTGCCGAGCGGGTACACCGAAGCGAACGAGTATCTGGCGAAGGGGGGCGAGGCGCGGCTGCTGCGGTGAGACGGGCGCAGCGCCATGGTGCGCCGGCCGGCCACGGACGTGAAACGGGGCAGGACGAGAGTCCTGCCCCGCTCTGCATGCCACGTCATCCCGTGCAGGTCGTCTCGAGTGTGTACGAGCTCGTTCCCGGCGGATACTTGAACGTGAAGACCGCCTCGAGCCGGTAGTTGTCGCTCGGTCCCTGGCTGATGTCCATCAGGGTCACGCGCGACACGAAGGTCTCGGTGAGCGGGTCGTAGGTAAAATCCACCGACTGATGCGTTTGTTGATGGTAGACGTACTCAGTGCCGGTCGTGAGGCTCACGCCCTTGAAATCCTCGGTATTGAGGTGGAGGTTGGCGTCGAAGCCGTTGTCGGTCGTCCTGAACGTGCCGTTGATGTGATAGTCGCCCGAGTAGACGATGACGTCCCCGGTGCACGGGTTGTACTGGGTGTATCCCGAGATCGTATACTGCTGGTTGATGTGCTCGACATCGGTCGTCGCGGCGAGCGACGGCCCGTTGGCCGAGCGAATTGCCGACGTCGTGGTGGGCGCGGTCGCGTCCGCGCAGGCGGCGAGCGAAGCGGCGACTGCGAGTGCGAGTGCGGTGGTACGATACATTGGGATCCTCCCATGCAGGGCGTGCCGCGCAGATCGTCCCCGCCCGTCCTGTCCCTGAGCCCGCTCGGGCCCTTCGCGACTCGCCTTGCGACGTCGCACGGTACGGGGTACGTTTGCGCGCCGCACCCTAACGGTCAGGCGTTACGCGCGCGTGGCGATGTGTGTCACGACGACGTCGTCGCAGCGTTACGCGAACGTCACCCGAGCATCGAGACGGTGCCACTGCTCGGAGGCACGAGATGGTCGAACTACGGTTGCTCGGCCCCCTCGACATCGTGCGCGACGGCGAGGAGGCGCCAGCGCTCATCGCGCACCCCAAGCGCCTCGCGCTGCTCGCCTTCCTCGCACTCACGCCGCCACCTGGCTTCCGGAGGCGAGACTCGCTCGTCGCGATCTTCTGGCCCGAGCTCGGTGATGCGCACGCGCGCGCGGCGCTCCGCCAGGCCGTGCACGTCATCCGACGAACGCTCGGCGACGCGCTGCTCGTTTCGCGCGGGAGTGAGGAGCTCGGCGTCGACCGACGCCTGCTCTGGTGCGACGCGGTCGCCTTCGCGGAGGACGCGGCGGCGGGTCGATACGACGACGCACTCGCCCTCTACGTCGGGCCATTGCTGGACGGGTTCTTCCTCTCGGCCGCGCCGCAGTTCGAGGAGTGGCTCGAGGAACGGCGATCGTCGCTGGGCGCGCTGGCCGCGCGCGGAGCGTGGTCGCTGGCCGCGAACGCCGCGCGCGCGGGCGACGGTCCCCTCGCTCTGCAGTGGGCACGGCGCGCATTCGCCTTCACTCCCGACGACGAGTCGGCTCTCGCTCGCCTGCTCGGCATCCTCGTCGACACGGGCGACCGTTGCGGAGCGATTCGCGAGTACGAGCGCTTCGCGCGGAGGCTCCGACGCGACTACGGAATCGATCCCGCACCCGCGACCGCCGCGGTCGTTCGCGGGACCGCGACCGGCACACCCGTGATGCCGCGCTCGGAGAACGCGCTCACGATGGACGTGCGAGAGCTACGCTGATAGCGGCGGCGACGCGCGGGGCTGATCCACGCTCGCGCTTCGCGATGGCGGGCCCGCCGACCGCGGTCTATGATACCGCGATGATCGCCCCCGCCCCGACCACCGAGCAGGAGCTCGACGAGCTGCTCTCCCGCCCGCGTGACGCGACCGTCGCC
>JABFXM010000475.1 GCA_013361745.1 Gemmatimonadaceae bacterium
AGGACGACGGTCTCGTTGCCTAACGCGGCCGCTCGCGCGATGACCTCCGCCGGGGCGTGCGCTGGATCGAACGACACCTGAACGATTCCGTCCCGGTCTCGCAGGTCGACGAAGACGAGCCCGCCGAGATTGCGGGCGCGGTGCACCCAGCCACCGAGGCGGACCTTCGTGCCGGCGTGCGATGCCCTGAGCTCGCCGCAGAGGTGCGTGCGGAGCGATGTCGCGAGCGGTTCCGTGCGTGTCACCAGCGTTCCAGGAATGTGATCAGAGTGCGCGCGCCGTGCGACGGCGCCCGCGGAAGATTCCAGCGACCAGCCCTGCCGTGCTTCCCACGGTGTCCGCGGCCCAGTCCTTCGGGTCCGCGGTCCGGCCGGGAATCCAGCGCTGGTGCAGCTCGTCGAGCCCGCCGAATGCGACGAGCACCGCGATGAGCACCAGGAGTTGCCAGACGCGCGCCGTCCGCTCCGAGAGCAGGGCGCGGACGGCGAGGAAGCCGAGCACCAGATAGAGCGCGGCGTGGACCCCCTTGTCGGTGCCCGCCGGTGCGCTGATGGCAGGCATCGGCACGGAGCTGACCAAGAGGATGACCGCCGCCCAGAGGAGCGGCGCACGCCATCGTCGAACGTTCACGCCGCCTCCGCCTGGCGGATGACGCGCACGAAGTCGGCGGTGGTGGGCGCGTCGAGAAGCGCTCCGCGAACCTCGGGACGGCGAACGAGCCGCGCGATGCGCGCGAGGGTGCGGACATGCTCCCCGGCCGCGGTCTCCGGACCGACGAGGAGAAAGACGATGCGTACCGGCTCGCCGTCGATGGCGCCGTACTCGATGGGGGCTCGTGTGACGCCGGCGGCGATCCCGAGCTCGTCGACCACCGGCGTCCGGCCGTGCGGGATCGCGACTCCTTCGCCCAAGCCCGTGGTCATCTCGCGCTCGCGATCGCGAACGGCAGCGAGGATCGGCGCGGCCGTACCCGGCGCCATGTCAGCGGCGACGAGCTCGACCAGCTCCTGGAGAACCTCGTCCTTCGTTCCGGCGGCGAGCGGCACCTTCACGCGACCTTCCACCAGCAGGTCAGCGAGCAGCACCGAAGTGGCTGAAGCACATGGGAATGAAAAACTTAACGTGCGCGGCCCCCCCTCGGAAGCGCCGATCGCACCGATGCTTGACCCATCCCGGGCGCGGGTGTAAGGTGCCCCGATGCGCCCCGCCGCCATCGCCGCACTCGTTCTCGCGTTGGCCGCCTCCGCTCCGGCAGGAGCGCAGCGGGTTCCCGGGCGCGATCTGCTCGATCTCCCGCTCGGGACGCTCGCCGATCCGCCGACGCTCGCGAGCTCCGACGTCGCCCTCTGGAATCCGGCCGGCATCATGGTCCCCGCGCCGCACCTCGGCCGCGTCGGGTTCGCCGCGGTACAGACGCCGCCCGACCTCGGCGCGAGCGTGGTGGGGATCGTTCTGGTCGGCGCCCTCCCGCGTGAGATGGCCGCCGCGCTCTCGGTCGTTCAGGGCTCGGTGACCTCGCTCGCGCGGACGGGCGACACCCCCGAGAGCTCGCTCGGCGACATCCCGTACAGCACCACGATGGCGTCGCTCGGCTTCGCGCACCGGAACCAGCGGGTGACCGCGGGGCTGGCCGTCCGGTTCCGACAGGGCACCGTGGATGTCGAGCGCCGCGGGGCGGTCGGCATCGACGGAGGTCTCCTCGGTGACTCGCTCTTCGGGCTCCCGGTCCGGGGCGCGCTCTCCACCTTCCTCTGGCGTCCGGCGAATGGGGGTGACGAGGAGACCGCCTATTCCGGCGCGATCGATGGCGCGGTGTTCCATCTCGATTCTCTGATCGAGGTGCGGACCGGCTACTCGATCATCCTCGTCGAGCGTCGGACGAGCGAGCACTACGCCTTCGTCGGCGCGTCCACACGGCGGTGGGAAGGTCGCGTCGGCCTCGCACGGCACGAATCGTCCGGTGAGGCCGAATGGTTCGTCCGCATCGGAACAGGGTTGCAGTACGGCCGGTATCACATCGGTGTCGCGCGCGAGGGGACGCGCGACGAGCTCGGCGGGATCTATCAGTTCACCCTCGGTACGCTCATCCGTTAGGCAATGACCGACGCGACCTCACGGCGCGAGAACCTGCTCGACCTCGACCCCGCCGCGGCCGAGGAGCGTCTGCGCGCATTCTTCGCGTCGCGCGGGGAGCCCGCGTATCGGGCGAAGCAGGTAGTGCGCCGGCTCTGGTCGGCGCCCGCTGCCGACTTCGCGGCGATCACCGAGCTTCCGATCGCGCTGCGGCGGGCGCTCGACGAGGCGTTCACGATGCCGCGCCTCGAGCTCGCCGCGCGGCAGAAGTCCACCGACGGCACCGAGAAGTTCCTCTTCCGGATGGCCGACGGCCAGGGGATCGAGACGGTGGCCATCCCCGAGGGGAACCGCCTCACGCTCTGCATCTCCTCGCAGGCAGGGTGCGCGCTCCAGTGCGCGTTCTGCGCGACGGGGGCGATGGGCTTCCAGCGCAACCTGAAGCTGCACGAGATAGCCGGGCAGGTGCGGGAGATGAAGCTGCTCGATCCCCCGCTCGATGTGACCAACATCGTGTTCATGGGGATGGGCGAGCCGCTCATGAACTGGAAAGCGGTCGACGCGACCCTCACGGTGCTGAACTCCCCGGACGGCTTCGGGATCGGCGCCCGTCACATCACCGTCTCGACCGTCGGCGTGCTGCCGGGGATCATCGCGCTCGGCGAGCGCCCGGAGCAGTTCCGTCTCGCTATCTCGATCCACGCCCCGACCGACGACCTACGTCAGACGCTGATGCCGGTGAACACGAAGTATCCGCTCGCCGACGTCATCGAGGCGGCGAAGGCGTTCGACCGCCGCGTCACCTTCGAGTACGTGATGCTCGGTGGCGTGAACGACCGGCTGGAAGACGCGCTCAACCTCGCCAGGCTCGCGAAGGAGTGCCGCGCGTTCGTCAATCTCATCCCGCTGCATCCTGGCGGATCGATGGGTTTCACGCCGACGCCGTCGGAGGCGATCGTCCGCTTCGCGCGCGAGCTGCGGCGCGAGGGAGTCGAGGTAGCGGTCCGGAAGAGTCGCGGCAAGGACATCGCCGCCGCGTGCGGCCAGCTACGGGTAGAACGGCTGGGCCGGCGGGCGCCACGCGTCGCCCAGCAGAACGGTCACGTCGAGGTAGCGTGACGTGTCGGGGCGCGACTCCACGCGAGTCGCGCCGAGCGCCTTCGCGACGAGGGCGGCCCACTCCGGATGGTTCGAGCGGTCGAGCACCAGGGTGCTGTCGCGCGCCGGCTGCGTCGTCCCGACCTCGACGACGTCGAACCCACGGTCGCGGAGGTGCATCGTCGCCCGGCGCGCGAGGCCGCGCACGCGCGTCGCGTTGAGCACCTGCACCCGGACTCTCGCGCCGTCAGGAGCGTGGACGTCGCTGACGAATAGTCGTCCGCCCGTGCGCGCCCGGCGCGCGTGGATGCCCCACGCCGCGAGCGCCCCCGCGAGGAGCACGAGTACCGCGACCGCGACCGCGCGCTTCAGCGCACGAGATTCCACAGCGAGACGGTCTCGGGGAAGAGCGTGTGCCCCTCGCGCAGCGCATGCTCTATCCGCATCCGCACGACCTGCCTGAAGGTGCCATCGAAATCGGTCGCGACCTTCGCCGCCAGATAGGCGCGGTCGGCGCGCGCGAAGCGGCGCCCCGGTTCGAGGAAGTCGGCCATGAACAGCGCGCGACCGAGCCGTTTCCATTCGGCGCTGCCCACCGTGTGCCAGCGGATCGCGTCGAGCATCTCGAGCCGACGGTCGCCGTCGCGCTCGAGCCGCGCGGCCACCGCGGGACCGTGAAGCATCTCGGGGGCGAAGTCCGTGCGTGGCACGAGCGCGCGGAGCTCGCTCTCCGGCGCGTCGCGCAGCGCGTCGTGCAGGAGAGCGGCGTCGCGCCAGGCGCGCGCGTCCTCCGGCGGCTCGCCGAGCTCGTAGGCCCAGCGCTCCATGAGCTCCGCGACGCGCTCGATGTGCGAGCGGCGCTTTTCGCTCACGCAGGCCCACGCGGGAAGCTGGATCATGCGCCGAGCACGACGTTGTCGATGAGCCGCGTCCTGCCGACGCGCGCCGCGATCATCGCGATGGTGCGTTCGTCCCCGGTCTCGACCGGTTCCAGCGTCGTACCGTCGGCAAGCGCGAGATAGTCGAGACTGATCGACGGCTCGTCGTCGAGCACGCCTCGTCCGATCGAGAGCAGGTTCTCACCGCGGCGCTCTCC
>JABFXM010000452.1 GCA_013361745.1 Gemmatimonadaceae bacterium
GGCGATGTGTACGTGAACGATGCCTTCGGAGCCGCGCATCGCGCGCATTCGTCCACAGAGGGCGTGGCCCGGCACATCGAGCCGGCGGTCGCCGGTCTGCTGATGGAGAAGGAGCTCGACTATCTCGGGCGCGCGCTCGGCAACCCCGAGCATCCCTTCGTCGCGATCATGGGCGGCTCCAAGATCAGCGGCAAGATCGACGTGATCGACAGCCTGCTGCCGAAGGTCGATCGCATGCTCATCGGCGGCGCGATGGCGTGCACCTTCTTCCGCGCGATGGGGCTCGAGACGGGGAAGTCGCTCGTCGAGGAAGATCGCGTCGACATGGCGAAGGAGCTCCTCCAGCGCGGCAAGGACAAGCTGGTCCTGCCGGTCGACGCGCTCGTCGCGCCGTCGATGGACGATGGCGCGAAGGCGCACAGCGTGAAGCGCGACGCGATTCCCGCGAGCGAGGCGATGTACGACATCGGCCAGGAGAGTATCCGCCTCTTCATGCAGGAGATCCTCCGCGCGAAGACGGTGCTCTGGAACGGCCCGATGGGCGTCTTCGAGAAGCCGCCCTTCGACGCGGGGACGAACTCGATCGCGAAGTCGCTCGCCAGCGCCACCCGCAACGGCGCGACGACGATCGTCGGCGGCGGCGACTCCGCGGCGGCGATCGCCGAGGCCGGGCTCGAGTCGCAGATGACGCACGTCTCCACCGGTGGTGGCGCCTCGCTCGAGTTCCTCGAGGGCAGGACCCTCCCCGGCGTGGCAGCGCTCGACGATCGATGAGCAACGGAATGCCCGAGGTGAAGACGCCGATCTTCGCCGCGAACTGGAAGATGAACTCGGGCCCGACCGAGTCGCGCGCGTTCATGCGGACCTTCCTCGCCCGCTACGCGCGACGCCCCGATCGCACGGTGATGTTCTTTCCGCCGGCGCTCTCCCTCGCCGCGGTGCGCGACTCCCTGAAGGAACGCGCCGACATCCTCGTCGGCGTGCAGAACATCCACTGGGAGGCGAAGGGAGCGTTCACGGGCGAGAACTCGGCGCCGATCGCGAAGGACGCCGGCGCGACGCACGCCCTCGTCGGCCACAGCGAGCGTCGCCACGTCTTCGGCGAGACCGACGAGCAGACCGCGAAGAAGGTCGCCGCGGCGATCGGCGCCGGGCTCTTCCCGATGCTCTGCGTGGGCGAGAAGCTGGACGAGCGCGAGCGCGGTGAGACGGAACGCGTCTGTGTCCGTCAGCTCCGCGCGGGGCTCTCGACGCTCTCGAACGCGCAGGTCGCGACCGTGATCATCGCGTACGAGCCCGTCTGGGCGATCGGTACCGGGCGCACCGCGACCCCGGCCGACGCGAGCGCGGTCCACGTCGCGATCCGCGCCGAGCTGCGCTCGATCGCGGGCGAGCATGGTGGCCGTCTCCCGATCCTGTACGGCGGAAGCGTGAACGCGCAGAACGTGCGCGCACTCCTCGATGCGGAGGGCGTCGACGGCGTTCTCGTCGGCGGCGCGAGCCTCGACGCGGAAGGGTGGGCGACGATCGTGCGGAGCTGACGCCGCGCCTTGACTCGACCAGCCTAACTCTTCTAAGTTTCGAAGCTTAGCGCGCTCGGCGCGCTCGTCGACATCTCTCTTCGGAAAAGCCGCCGCGATGATCTACGGCATTCTCTTCACGCTCCTCGTTCTCGACTGCATCGTCCTCGGCGCCGCGATCCTCCTGCAGAGCGGGAAGGGGAGCGGGATGGCCGCGAGCTTCGGCGGCGCGAGCAGCTCCGCCGACGCCGTCCTCGGCGTCCGTCAGGCGGGGAACTTCCTCACGGCCGCGAGCTGGTGGGCGGGCGGGATCTTCCTCGTGCTCTCCTTCGCGCTGTCGATGATGTCGACCCGGAACCGCGTTCCGACCTCGGTCCTCGATCAGCCGACGTCGACGCGCACCGCTCCGGCGCAGACGCCGGCGGCCGCACCCGCGCTTCCGCTCCAGCAGGCGCCTGCCAATACCGCCCCCGCGAACAGCGCGCCGGCGCAGACCACCACGCCCGCGCCAAGGCAGTAGCAGAAGTGAGCGACACACGCGGGACGGAAGGGTTCCTCCTCCTCGAGGACGGAGCCCTTTTTCGCGGCCAGCTCCGCCATCCGGTCGAGCCATCGGTCGCCGAAGTCGTGTTCACCACGAGCATGACCGGCTACCAGGAGACGTTCACCGATCCATCCTACCGCGGCCAGATCGTCGTGATGACCGCGCCGATGATCGGGAACTACGGGATCAACACCGAGGATCCCGAGTCCGAGCGTCCGCAGGTCTCGGGCGTCGTGGTGCGCGAGATCTCGGAGACCTTCTCGAACTGGCGCGCGAGCGGGGATCTCGTGAGCTGGCTGCGCGAGGCGCAAGTGCCAGTGCTCGAAGGCGTTGATACGCGCCGCCTCACGAAGCACCTTCGCACCGCCGGGGTCATGCAGGGAGTGATCGCCGGAGGTACCGAAGCGAGCGAGGATCTGCGTGCGCTCGTCGCGAGCTGCCCGTCGATGGAGGGGCTCGACCTCGCATCCGTCGTCTCGACCCGCGACAGCTACGAGTGGGGAACCGGCGACTGCGAGATCGTCGCCTACGACTACGGCATCAAGCGCAACATCCTGCGCCTCTTCGAGGGGCAGGGCTGCCGCGTCACGGTCGTTCCCGCCGACACGCCCGCCGCCGCGGTGCTGGAGCGCAACCCGAGCGGCGTCTTCCTGTCCAACGGGCCGGGCGACCCGGCGGCGGTCGAATACGCGCAGCGCACCGTCCGCGAGATCGCGGAGCAGGGAGTTCCGGTCTTCGGCATCTGCCTCGGCCATCAGATCATCGGACTGGCCTACGGCGCGCGCACGGTGAAGATGCCCTTCGGGCACCGCGGCGGTAATCATCCGGTGCGCGACGTCGCGTCGGGGCGGGTGCTGATCACGTCGCAGAATCACGGTTTCGCGGTCGAGGGATCGGAGAAGGGGATTCCTGGCGCTCCGGACCTCGAGGTCACGCACGTCAACCTCAACGACGGGACCGTCGAAGGGTTGGCGCACCGCGAGCTGCCCGTGTTCGGGGTGCAATATCACCCCGAGGCGGCCCCCGGTCCGCACGATGCGCGCGGCCTCTTCGCGCGCTTCATGGAGCGCGTCTCGGAGCGCCGGCGGCCGCGCTGAACCGCGCCCAAGTCCATGCTACACAAACGCTTGACACCATCCGGGCGGGGGCATAACTTCGGGCCACTGTAGAGCCGTTGGGCCGTATCCCCCTCCATGGCGATTCCATGACCAAGGCCGACCTGGTCGAGCGCGTCACCGCTCAGATCTCGCGCACCGCGGGTCCGATGATTTCCAAGAAGGACTGCGCGCGCGTCGTCGACTCCTTCCTCGACGCCATCAAGGAGGCTCTGCAGGAGCAGAAGAACATCGAGGTCCGCGGCTTCGGCACCTTCAAGATCCGGCAACGCAAGACGCGCATGGCGCGCAATCCGCGAACCGGT
Source organism: Gemmatimonadaceae bacterium (assembly GCA_013361745.1). Classification (GTDB taxonomy): domain Bacteria; phylum Gemmatimonadota; class Gemmatimonadetes; order Gemmatimonadales; family Gemmatimonadaceae; genus JABFXC01. The sequence continues at coordinate 3,485 of JABFXM010000452.1, forward strand.
TCTCCCGTCGAGGTTTCGGCCCGCCCGGTGCCCGTCTTCAAGCCCTCGAAGGAGCTACGCGCGATGGTCGCCGGCATGGAGGTCGAGGACGACCAGGAAGACGAAGAGTACTCCGAGGCCTGAGCAGATGGCCCGCCCGCAACGCCCCGGCGCTCTCGCGCTCCGGGGCGTCCGTGTCTCCGGGAACGCATGACGCTGCGCGTCCTGCTCTTCGCCTCGTGGGCGGAGGCGCTCGGCGCACGGAGCATCGACGTCGAGGTCCCTGATGGGGCCACCGCCGGAGCGGTTTTGACGGCCATCGCCGCGCGGGCGAACGGCGTTTCGCTGCCGCGCCCGGCGCTCGCGATCAATCGCCAGCTCGCGCGTGCCGACGATCCAGTCTCGCGCGGAGACGAGATCGCGCTCATCCCCCCGGTTGCGGGAGGATGATGCGAAGCGCGATCGTTCATCAGCCGATCGACCTCGCCGCGCTCATCGCCGAGGTCGCCGCGAACTCGAATGGCGCGACCGTGCTCTTCACCGGCAGCGTGCGTGAGCTGAGCGAGGGCCGATCGGTGAGCGGGATCGACTACGACGCCTACGAGGCCATGGCCGCCGAGGAGCTCGCCCGGATCGTGCGAGAGGCCACCGAGCGCTTCGGCTCGACGCACGTCGTCGCCGAGCATCGCGTCGGCTCGCTCGCGCTCGGCGAGGTGAGCGTCGCGATCGCGGTGGGACATCCGAGGCGCGCGCCGGCGTTCGAGGCGGCGCGCTACGTCATCGAGGAGATCAAGCTGCG
>JABFXM010000618.1 GCA_013361745.1 Gemmatimonadaceae bacterium
CCACGCGGAAACGGGGGCAAACCCTTTTCCGGATCGCAGTGTCGAATCGGCAACGACCACTCGAGGATCACATGTTCAGCAGCAAGGCAATCCGGCAGCTCGCCGCGTACAGCGTTTCACTTCCCGTACTCGTTGCACCTCCCGCTCTCGCCAAGGAGACGATCTACATGCCGTCTCACATGGCGGCGCTGGTGCTCGGCCGCGGCCCGGTGAACGGCGTGGTGATTCGCGAGCCGGGTGCGGCTGAACGAGCGGAAGAGTCGGGGGCGTGATCCGGCGCCACCGCCGGTGGCTGCACCGATGAGTAGCCGAGCCCCCGTTCAGGGCTCGGCTTCTTCATTTGCGCCCAGCAAACCGCGTCAGCGGCGATTGCCCACGTCGGCGATGTAGGTCAGCGCTCCATTCCGCGAGACGACGCGCCGTAGCGCCTCGAAGACACGCTCGTCGAGCTTCGTGCCGACCTCGCTTCCCAGCACGGCGAGCGTCTCCTCCTGCGACATGCTGTCGCGGTACGCACGCCTGGAGGTCATGGCATCGAATGCATCGGCGGCGGCGAGGATCCGGCCGCCAAGCGAGATCTGCATGCCGGCCAGGCCGCGCGGATAGCCGCTACCGTCGAAGTTCTCGTGATGATCGTGTACGTAGTCCTGTACCGGGCCGAGGTGCCGCAATGGCGCGATGATGTCCATGCCGATGCGGACGTGTTCCTTCACGTGTGCAAACTCCTCGGTAGTGAGCGGACCAGGCTTGTTCAGCACCTCCTCCCGGATTCCCATCTTGCCGACGTCGTGCAGGTGCCCGGCCACGCGGATGTTCTCCACGGTGTCAGGATCGAGCCCCAGCTCCTCGCCGATCGATGCCGCGAGGTCGGCGACCCGAATGGAGTGCCCGCGGAGGAAGATGTCCTTTGCTTCCATCGCGTTGACGAGCGTCTCCACGACGCTCACGCTCAACGTCCGGAGGGAGCGCTTTTCCCGCTCCAGGTCGGCCGTGCGGACTTCCACCTCGTCGCGGATCAACCGCTCCACCCGGCGACGCTCGCGATTCAGTCCGCGCCGACGGAGCGCCTCCGCGAGGGTGCCGGTGAGGTTGTCCACTGACGCGGGTTTCATGAGGTAATCGAACGCGCCGAGCTTCATCGCCTCGGTCGCCGAGGCAATGTCGTTCGCGCCGCTCAACATGATGATCGCGAGATCCTCGTCGATCGCGAGCGCGCGGGGGACCAGCGCGACACCGCTCATGTGCGGCATCCGCACGTCGGTGACCATCAGGTCGAACGAGCCCTGACCGAGCAGCTCGAGGGCCGTTGTTGCGGAGTCGGCCTTCACGACAGCGTAGCCTGCACGCCGTAATACGAGCTCGGTGGCCGTGCGAACGCATTCCTCGTCGTCCACGATCAGCACGCGAGGATCGGAGGTAGCGGGCTTTATCATCGGCGTTCCTACGGATAGCGGCGGAGATCACACGTCGGCCGGCACGGCACGCATTAGTTGACGGGTGCACCTCCCCGTTCGTCACGTGTTTACGGCGCCCACGGGCGTCGTCCCTCATGCAAGAGTCATTTTTCACCCTCGCACAGGTAGCTCGATGCACGACATCGCATTGCATGCAAGGGCATCTATTTCCGGAGCTCGCTCCGAGCATGCCGTTGTGCGAACGCTGCCGAGCGTCGCCGGCACCATAGTCCTTGCGTTGAGCGGTGTGGTGCTGCTGGGTTGGGCGCTCCAGGTTCGTGCGCTCCAGAGCCTGTATCCGGGATTCGTCACCATGAAGGCGAACACCGCGGCCGGCCTCGCCGCCTCGGCGATCGCCCTTCTCCTCCTGGACAGCGGAAGTACGCGGGGCGGGCGCACGCGAATCGCCACCCTCATGCTCGCGTTGTTCGTGACGTCGCTGGGGGTCGCCACTCTGGCGGAATACGCGTTCGCGCTCGACCTCGGGATCGACCAGGCGTTGTTTCGTGCCGTGGAAGACGCGGCGCGCACCCGGACGCCCGGCCGGATGGCGGTCGTAACCGCCTTCGGCTTCACACTGCTCGGGATCGGCCTGGCTCCCATTCGCTGGACGCGGCGGTGGAGCGGCGACGCGGCCCAGGGCGTCGTGATCGCCGTGGCCGCCCTCGGCCTGACCTCGCTGCTCGGCTACGTCTACGAGGTGATCCCCACCGCCGGGCTTGGGCAGGGAGTGCAGATCGCCCCACACACCGCGGTGGCATTCGTCCTGTTATCGGCAGGGCTGCTCGCCTCGCGGGCCGAAGTCGGCTGGATGGCGACGGTCCTCGCGGATCGCGCTGGGGGAGTCCTTGCGCGCCGCATGCTCCCGCTCGCGTTCGTTCTTCCGCTCTTGCTCGGCGGCTTGCGACAGCTCGGTTCACGGCTCGGATTCCTGGAGATCGCGGGGAGCAGCGCTACGCTGGCCGTGGCGACGATGATCGCGTTCGGGATCATCATCTGGCGCACGGCGGCCGAGCTCAACGTCGCCGACGAATCCTCGCGCGTGGCGGAGCAGGCGCGCTTCGAGCTCGCAGTGCGGGAAGCGGAGACGCGCGAGCGCCTGGACGGGGAGCACCGCGCGCGGGAGCTCGCGGAGCGCGCGCGGGAAGCAGCGGAACAGGCGGTTCGCGAGAAGGACATCGCCCACGCGATCATCGACAAGGCGCTGAGCGTCGCGGAGGAGCAGCGGGAGGCAGCGGAACGGGCGGCTCGCGACCACCAGGACACCCTCACGGTGCTCGACCGCGTGATGGAGAGCACGACAATCGGCATCGCCGTATTCGATCCGGCGCTGCGGTACGTGCACATCAACTCGGCGCTCGCAGCGATCAACGGGCGGCCGGCAAAGGCGCACGTCGGACGAAGTGTGCTCGAGATGCCGCCGGTCCATAGCGGGGATATGGCGGCCTCGCTGCAGCGCGTGCTCGAGACGGGCCAACCGATCATCAACCGCGAGCACGTTGCCGACTCCGTTGGCTCATCCTCGCGCAAGCGATCCTGGCTCGTGAGCGTCTATCCGCTGCGCTCGGACGATGGCCAGACGATGGGCGCCGGCGTCACGGTGCTCGAGACGAGCGAGCAGAGGCTGCTCGAGTCCCAGCTGCGCCAGGCACAGAAGATGGAGGCCGTGGGTCAACTTGCCGGAGGCGTCGCTCACGACTTCAACAACATCCTGACCGTCATCACGAGCTACAGCGGTATCCTGCTGTACGATCTCGCCGCCGGCGCGCCCATGCGTGACGAGGTCGAGCAGATCGCCGCCGCGGCAGATCGCGCAGCCGGTCTCACGCGGCAGCTGCTGGCGTTCAGCCGCCAGCAGGTGCTGGAGCCCCGAATGCTCGATCTCAACGAGCTGACCGCGGAGCTCGAAAAGATGTTGCGTCGGCTCCTGCCCGCGAGCATCGACATGCAGACCCAGCTGCAGCCGGGGCTGGGCTTCGTGCTCGCCGACCCGGGTCAGCTCGAGCAGGTACTCATGAACCTGGTGGTCAATGCGCGCGATGCGATGCCCGACGGTGGGCAGCTCGTGATCGAGACCGCGGACGTCGAGCTCGACGACGAATCGGCTCAGCTGCACGCCGGCATGAAGGCGGGGGCGTACGTCACGCTCACCGTGAGCGACACCGGCTGCGGTATGAACGACGATGTGCGCGCGAAGATCTTCGACCCCTTCTTCACCACCAAGGAGAAGGGCCGCGGCACCGGCCTGGGCCTCTCCACCGTCTACGGCATCGTGCGACAGTCCGGCGGTTTCATCTGGGTCTACAGCGAACCAGGACAGGGCTCCGTCTTCCGGGTCTATCTCGCGCGCTCCGGATCTGTAGACACTCCACGCACCAGAGCCGCGGGGCGGGCCGCCCTCCGGGAGGGCTCGGAGCGGATCCTTCTGGCCGAGGACGAATCCGGCGTACGGGCGGCAGCGCGAATGATCCTCGAGCGTGCCGGCTACACGGTGTTGGAAGCCGCCAACAGCGAGACGGCGCTCGAGCTCGCGGCCGCGGCCGGCGCGAAGATCGACTTGCTGCTCACCGACATGGTCATGCCCGGGCTCAATGGCCGCGAGCTCGCCGAGCGTTTTCGCACGCTGCATCCCGACGCGGCCGTGGCGTTCATGTCGGGTTACACGGAGGAGGCGATCCAGCGTCGCAGCGTGTTCGACGATGGCGTGGTGTTCGTGCAAAAGCCGTTCAGTCCGCAGCGACTGCTCGAAAAGGTCCGCGTCGCGCTCGAC
>JABFXM010000614.1 GCA_013361745.1 Gemmatimonadaceae bacterium
CCATGACCGCCGGTCGGTCCCCCGCCCGCCTGGGCGACGGGGGCGTTCGAGCGCTGCGTCTTCGGCGGGATCGGAACCGGCGTCGCCGGCGGCGGCGGTGTGCGCCTGCTCACCGGCGCCGCCTACTTCGGCGGCAGCACCGGCGCGGGAGGCGTGACGTCGGCGCGCGCGGGCGGCTTCGCATCGGGCGGTGGAGTCTGCGCGGGCGGCGTGGGCGTCACGGCGACGATCCGCCGCGGGCCGGGCGGCGCGGCGACGATGTTCACCTTGTACACCGGCGGTCGCGCCGGCGCCGACTTCGGACGCGCGAGGAGCAGCGTCGTCGCGATCCCGACGTGGAGCAGCGCCGAGATCGCGATCGGCAGCGCGAGCCCACGCGGCCGCGCACGCTCCCTCACGGAACCTCTTCCGGCTCCGCGACGAGGCCGACGTCGCCCACACCGGCGGTGCGCATGATCGCGAGGACGCGCACGACCGTGCCGTACGGAACCCCCTGATCGGCGCGCAGATACACGCCGCCGCTCGAGCGCTGCTCGGCGAGCGCACGGAAGCTGGCGCGGAACTCGTCGTAGCTGAGTCGCGACTCGTCGACGAAGATCTGTCCTTCGCGGTTCACCGTCACCACCATCCCGCTCTTCTGCTCGAGCGGGCGCGCGGCGGCGCGCGGCAGCGCGACGTCGACCCCGCCCTGCATGAGCGGCGCGGTGATCATGAAGACGACGAGCAGGAGGAGCATCACGTCGATCAGGCTGACGACGTTGATCTCGGCGTTGAGCGGCATCCCCTCGCGGCGGCGGCGCGCCACGCTAGATCTGCCCCTCGCGCACCATCATCGCGATGATCTCGGTGCCGAACGCGTCGAGCTCGCCGTCGATCCGGTTGACGCGCGCCGCGAAGAGGTTGTAGCCGAAGACCGCGGGAATCGCGACGGCGAGCGCCGCGGCGGTCGCGATGAGCGCCTCGGCGACACCGGGCGCGATGGCGCCGATGTTTCCCGAGCCGCGCGTCGCGATCCCGATGAAGGCGTCGATCACGCCGAGCACCGTGCCGAGGAGCCCGATGAGGGGGCTCACCGATCCGATCATCGCCAGCGCGGGGATGTAGCGCGAGAGGCGATCCCGCTCGGCGGCGCTCTCGGAGTCGAGCACCAGACGGAGCGCCTCGACCTGCGACCCGCTCAGCCGGGCCTGCGGCGCGTTAGGCACGACGAGCGACTCGGGAGCGTCTCCGCTCCGTGCCGCGCCGGCTCGCAGGTCGTGGAGGAAGTCGGCGGCGCGGCCGAAGACCCGCGTGAATGGACTCGGCGGCGTGCGCTTGGCCAGCGACCGGACCTGGTCGAGCCGCGTCGCGCGCGTGAACTCGTTCTCGAAGGTTCGCGAGGCGCGCTCCGTCCCGCGCAGCTCGAGCCACTTCGCGAGCATGATCCCCCAGCTCACCAGCGACAGCACGACGAGCACGACGAGCACGAACTGCGTGATGCGCGTCGCGTGCGTCACCAGCTCGACCGGCGTCGTCGGAATCGCCTGCGAGACCTGGAGCGCGACCGCGATCACTTCGCGCGCCCCGCGGTCGCCCGGCGCGCGGCGAACCACTCGAAGGTTCGCCGCAGCCCGTCGTCGATGGAAACTTCCGGTCGCCACCCGAGCAGCTTGCCCGCCTTCTCGATCGAGACGAAGGAGGTCTGCTGCTCGCCCGGGCGCTTCGGCGCGAAGTTGATCTTCACCTGCTTCCCCGCCGCGCGCTCGAGCGAGTGCGCGAGGGTGACGACGTCGGTGGCGACGCCCGTCCCGATGTTGAACGCGCGCGCGTCGAGTCGCTCGGCCGGCGGCAGCTCGCGCGTCGCGCCGAGGAAGTTCGCGCGGGCGACGTCGCCGACGTAGACGTAGTCGCGCGTCTGCTTGCCGTCGCCGAAGACGGTGAGGGGCTGGTCGTCGAGGATGCGGTTGCTGAAGATCGCGACGACCCCCGCCTCCCCGTGCGGATCCTGCCGCGGCCCGTAGACGTTCCCGTAGCGCAGCGCGGTGGTGGTGAGCCCGTGAATCCGGCCGTAGTAGGCCATGTAGAGCTCGACGCTCAGCTTCGCGATGCCGTACGGCGACTCCGGATCCTTCGCGAAGGTCTCGACGTTCGGCGGGGTCGTGAAGTCGCCGTAGATCGCCCCGCCCGTCGACGAGAAGACGACGCGCGTTCGGCCGCCCGCCGCGCGCACCGCCTCGAGCAGGTTGAGCGACCCGACGATGTTCGTGTCGGCGTCGAACACCGGGTCGGCGACACTCTTCCGCACGTCCATCTGCGCCGCGAGGTGGACGAGCACGTCGAACTTCCCGTCGCGCAGGAGCGTCGCGGCCTCGCTCGACCGGATGTCGAGCACGTGGAGCTTCGCCTTCGTGGGAACGTTCTCGCGCTTCCCCGACGCGAGGTTGTCGACGATCTCGACGTCCCATCCCTTCTCGAGAAAGACATCCGCGGTGTGGGAGCCGACGAAGCCCGCGCCCCCGGTGATCAGTACCCGTTGTGCCATGTCAGCGCTCGTCCGTGCTCTCGTTGGTGGTGGCCGCGTCGGCGTGCGATTCGCCGGGCGCGGGATTCGTGTCATCGGTCGCGCCGATCCCGAACAGGTAACGGGCCGCGTCGACGATCGCGAGCCCGCGTCCATTGGCTGCCGCCGCGCGCAGTCGCACCGACGGCTCGTGGAGGAACTTGTTCATCAGTGCGCGCGAAAGCTGTTCGATCGCCTCCCGCTCGGCGGGCGCGAGGTTCGGCATTCTCCGCAGGAGCTGCGCCACCTCGCGCTGCCGCATCCGCTCGGCGGCGGCGCGCACTTCGGTCACCACCGGCACCGCGTGCAGACCGGCGACCCATTCCCAGTAGCGCTCGACCTCTTCGGAGATGACCTGCTCCGCGGATGGCAGCTCCTCGCGTCGCCGCTCGATGTTCGCCGCGACCACCGCGCGGAGGTCGTCGAGATCGTACAGGAACACGTTCTGGAGCTCGCGCGCCTGCGGCTCGACGTCGCGCGGCAGCGCGATGTCGAGGATGCAGAGCGGCCGGTCGCCGCGGCGGGCGAGCGCCGGGACGAGATGCGCCATCCGCACGACGGGATGGGGCGCGGCGGTCGAGCAGAGCAGCAGGTCGACGTCGGCGAGCTGCGCCCAGCATTCGTCGAGGTGCATCGCCGTCGCGCCGTAGCGCCCGGCGATCTCCGTGGCGCGCTCGAAGGTGCGGTTCGCGACGATCGCCGTCCGCACCCCCTCGTCGGCCAGGCACTCGAGCGCGAGCTCCGCCATCTCGCCGGCGCCGAGCACCATCGCGCGCCGGCCGGCGAGCGAGCCGAAGATCTGCTTCGCGATCTGCACCGCGGCCGAGCTGACGCTCGCCGCGCCGCGACCGAGGGCCGTCTCGGTGCGGACCCGCGACGCCACGCCTAACGCTGCCTGGAAGAGCCGGTTGAGCACGATCCCCGACGCGGCCCGTCCCAGCTCCCAGGCGTCGCGCACCTGCCCCTGGATCTGCGCCTCACCGAGGATCATCGAGTCGAGCCCCGCCGCGACGCGGAAGAGGTGCGCCGCGGCCTCACGGTCGCGACGGACGTACGTGTAGCCCTCCGGACTCTCCCCCACCCGCTTCGCGATGAGCCCCATCGCACCCGCGACGGCGCTCTCGTCGCCGCCCGCGAGATAGAGCTCGGTCCGATTGCACGTCGACACGATCACCGCCTCGCGCGCGCCGGTGGCGGCGACGGTCTCGGCCAGCGTGTGCGAGAGTTCCGACGGGTTGACGACGAGGCGCTCGCGGACCTCGAGGGGCGCGGTGCGATGGCTGACGCCGACGACGGTCAGCGTCATCGCCACCCCCGCGCTTCGCGCGCGAGACGCCCGTCCTCGACCCGCGTCGTGAAGTCGTCGCCGAGAAGCTGCTCCGACGCGCGCTCCCACTCCTCGCGCGAGCCACGCGCCAGCAGTCGCTCGCGGAGCGCGCGCAGGGCGTCGAATGCGTCGCCGTAGCGCGCATCGAAGCGCGCGCCGATGACGTCGAGCAGCCGCGTCGCCGCCGGGGGAACGCCGTTCGCGCCGACGGCGAGAAGGAGCGCTCCCGTCGCCCGCTGCGCGATCGACGAGAAGCTGCCGTCCTCCGGCGCGTCGACGACGTTGCACAGACGGTGAGCGTTTCGCGCGTCGGCCGCGACGCGGGCGTTCGTCGCGCGATCGTTCGTCGCGGCG
>JABFXM010000207.1 GCA_013361745.1 Gemmatimonadaceae bacterium
GCGGGTTGGCATCGCGTGAGTCCCGGGGAGAACAGCCGAGTTGCCGAGGCTCGTGAGAACAGCAATGCCTTCAGGCAGTTCTCAAGACTCTCAGAGCCTGGGCCATCTCCCTGCTGATCACGCGAGGCTCGAATGCCCGCCGAGCCCCGACGCGACCCGCGAAGGAAACGCCGCCGAGCGACCAGCCCCGCCCCTCGCCCCCGGCACCGCGGTATCCCGCTCCCCGCCTCGCTCATTCAACGGCACCCGCCCCGCAGTTTCGCCTACCCTCGCATCCCTCCGATGACGGCGCCAAACCGGCGAGGAATAGGTTGACACCCATGCCAACTCCCTCCGAAAAGAAGGCTCTGGCCTTCCTCGCCGCCTTCGCACTGCTCGGCGCCGGTGTCCGGATGCAGCAGGCGGTCGGTCACGCGTCCGCCGCCGATGCTTCCTCGCGTGAGGCCTTACGGCGCCAGATCGCCGCGACCGAGTCCGCGGGGGCCGCCGAGCGACGGAAGAAGCGACCAGCGCGAGCCGCGCGCGTGATTCGCGGGAAGCCGGTCACCGCGCTCGATAGCGCCATGACCGCGCCAGTCACGACCGCGCCGAGCATCTTCGATCCGCCGAAGCCGGAGCCGAAAAGGAAAGGGAAGCGCGCCTCGGGACCTTCCGCGCCCGTCGACATGGATCGCGCCTCCGCCGACGAGATCGAGGCCCTCCCGCGCATCGGGCCCGCGCTCGCGAAGCGCATCGTCGAGGACCGGGACGCGAACGGTCCTTTCGGCTCGATCGACGAGCTTCAGCGCGTCCGCGGAGTCGGTCCGGCGATGGCCGCGGCACTCGCTTCCAGTGTGACGTTTTCAGGCACCCCGCGTCCCTCCATTGCGGGTCCAGGCGGGCGCGACCAGTCCACGGCCGCACCGCGTCGGCGGCGCCACCCGGCACCCCCGTAACCCGCTGCCGGTGCTCACCTTCGCGCTATCCCGCGCGGTGTGGTGAAGCCGGTGGGTCGTTCTTTCCGATCAGGGTCCTCCATGGCCGCACCAGCCGCTGCCGGCGAGCGCATCGGTGATCTCCTCGTGCGCGAGGGGCTCATCACCAGAGAGCAGCTCGACCGCGCGCTTCAGGAGCAACGGCAGAACGGTACGCGCGTGGGCTACAATCTGGTCAAGCTCGGCTTCATCAAGGAGACCGAGCTCACCAAGATGCTCGCGCGCCAGTATCGCATGCCGGCCGTCGATCTCTCGAAGTTCGAGGTCGACCCGCGCATCGCGAAGCTGATCCCGACGGACCTCGCGACGAAGCACCTCGTCCTCCCGCTCAAGCGGGACGGACGCACGCTCACCGTCGCCATGGCCGACCCGACGAACCTCGGCGTCATCGACGACCTGAAGTTCATCACCCGGTACGACATCTTCCCCGTCATCGCGGGGGAGTACACGCTCCGCAACGCGATCGAGAAGTACTATGAGTCGAGCGACATGCAGATGCAGACGCTCCTCAAGGACATCGAGAGCGAGACGAGCGGCGACGAGGTCGAGGTCGTCGACGATCACGAAGAGGAGATGTCCGCGGCGGCCCTCGCCACCGCGGTCGACGACGCCCCCGTCGTCAAGCTGATCAACGCGATCCTCTCCGACGCCGTGAAGCGCGGCGCCTCCGACATCCACTTCGAGTGCTTCGAGCACGAGCTGCGCGTCCGCTACCGCGTCGACGGCGCGCTCAGCGAGGTGATGAAGCCGCCGATGAAGCTCAAGGCGGCTCTCATCTCGCGCTTCAAGATCATGGCGCAGCTCAACATCGCCGAGCGCCGAGTGCCGCAGGACGGGCGCATCAAGCTGAAGGTCGGCAACAAGGTCATCGACTATCGCGTCTCGACCCTGCCGACCCTCTTCGGCGAGAAGGTCGTGCTCCGAATCCTCGACAAGGGGAACCTCACCCTCGACCTCGAGAAGTTCGGCATCGAGCCGGCCGCCGAGCAGGCGCTGATGGAAGCGGTGATGAACCCGTACGGGATGGTGCTCGTCACCGGCCCGACGGGTTCCGGCAAGACGACGACCCTCTACTCCGCGCTGTCGAAGGTCAACACCATCGACGTCAACATCATGACCGCGGAGGACCCCGTCGAGTTCAACCTCTACGGGATCAACCAGGTGCTCGTCCGCACCGAGATCGGAATGACCTTCGCCGCGGCGCTGAAGGCGTTCCTCCGGCAGGACCCGAACATCATCATGCTCGGCGAGATTCGAGACCTGGAGACGGGCGGCATCGCCATCAAGGCGGCGCTCACCGGCCACCTCGTGCTCTCGACGCTGCACACCAACTCGGCGCCGGAGACGGTGACGCGACTCCTCGACATGGGCCTCGAGCCCTTCAACGTCGCGTCGGCGCTCAACCTGATCCTCGCCCAGCGACTCGTCCGCCGCATCTGCGGCAACTGCAAGACGAAGTACGAGCTGTCGAGGGAGGAGTACGCGGCCGCGAAGGTGACGCCGGAGACGACCCTCCGCGAGCTGCGCTTCACCCCGCGCGCCCTCGCCGACGCGAAACTCAAGGCGACGAAGGAGGCCGCGCCCTACCTCGGCGCGCTCTCGCTCGACACGAAGATCGGCGAGCTCCCCTTCTTCAAGGGCACCGGCTGCGACCAGTGCGGCGGGACGGGCCTCAAGGGACGTCAGGGCCTCTACGAGGTCATGACGATGACGCCCTCCATCCGCAAGCTCGTCATCATGAACGTCGGCGCCGCCGAGATCAAGGACGGCGCCGTCGAGGAAGGCATGCTCACCCTGCGAATGGACGGATGGCTGAAGGTGCTCAAGGGCATCACGACGCTCGAGCAGGTCATCCGCGAGACATCAGCGTAGCGGGTTGCCGGTTGTCGGTTGCCAGTTCCCGGCGACCGACAACCGGCAACTGGCAACCGACTCGAAGACTCACTCACCCTCTGTAGATCAATGACCGCTCCAGCAGCGACCAGCTCCGTCAACCTCCGCATGCTCCTCGAGGAGATGATCGAGCGCGACGCGTCCGACCTCCACATCACGGCGGGGGAGCGGCCGAAGCTGCGCGTCGACGGAGACATCACCAACTCAAACGTCGACTACGTCCTCAATCCGAAGGACACCCTGCAGCTCGCCTACAGCGTGCTCACGGAAAACCAGAAGAAGCGCTTCGAGCTCGAGGACGAGCTGGACTTCTCATTCGGGATCCAGAACCTCGCCCGCTTCCGCGGCAACTGCTTCAAGCAGCGCGGCTGCGTCTCGATGGTCATCCGGCAGATCCCCTTCAGCGTGAAGACCTTCCAGGACCTCGGCCTTCCCCCGGTCATCGCGAAGATGGCGGAGAAACCGCGCGGTCTCGTGCTCGTCACCGGTCCCACGGGCTCGGGCAAGTCGACGACGCTCGCGGCGATGATCGACAAGAGCAATCGCGAGCGGAAGGGCCACATCATCACCGTCGAAGACCCGATCGAGTTCATCCACCGTCACCAGGGCTGCATCGTCAACCAGCGCGAGGTCGGCACCGACACGAAGTCGTTCGGCAACGCGCTGAAGTACGCCCTCCGTGAAGATCCGGACGTCGTCCTCATCGGCGAGTTGCGCGACCAGGAGACGATCGCCGCCGCGCTGACGATCGCCGAGACGGGCCACCTCGCCTTCGCGACGCTGCACACCAACAGCGCGACGGAAGCGATCAACCGCATCATCGACGTCTTCCCCGCGCACCAGCAGGAGCAGGTGCGCACGCAGCTCCGCTTCGTGCTCGAGGGGATCGTCACCCAGACGCTGCTCCCGCGCGCGAAGGGCCGCGGTCGCGTGATGGCGGCCGAGATCCTCGTGATGACGCCGGCGATCCGCGCGCTGATCAAGGACGCGAAGATCGAGCAGATCCCCGGGATGATGCAGGCCGGCAAGAAGTACGGGATGCAGACGCTGAACGACGCGCTATACGCCCTGTACATGGCGCGCGAGGTGACGCTGGACGAGTGCATCCGCGTCAGCAGCGAGCCGAACGACTTCCTGCGCATGATCGGCCAGCCGCCGATGGACGACGGCATGCCTCCGATCGGCGGCATGGGCGCGGGACAGCGCCCGATGGCGGCAAAGAGATAGCGATCAGGGGTCGGGGGTCAGGGGTCGGCAGCGACCGCCCGGCAGCCCCCGACCCCCGACCCCTGACCCCTGACCCCTCGTAAACGATGGCAACGTTCACATACACGGCCCGCACCCCCCA